>CBDUFM010000213.1:0-5712 GCA_965366325.1 uncultured bacterium | reverse complement strand
AAATGGTTACCGTGATTCAGCCATCAGCGTTCTTCGCTATAGCGAAGACATCAAACAGGCTGACCTTGCACAGGACCCCAATGCACGCAGCGGGGTAGTTGCCAGCAGCCCGCTACACAAACAACTCTTACACGAATACAGCAGCAGCTTAGCTGATGAAAGCTCTATTGATGGGCGCCTTTGGAAGCTTGGTAGCGGTGCTGTCACTGGAGAAATTGATTCCTGGGAGGCGATGGCCGGCTCGACAGTGGCTGATTTATTTGTCGTCGGTGATATCCGCGATATCATCATGCAAAGTTTTGTCGTCGATGACACCGATGAATTCATCCTAACGCTGAGCGCCGTAGGGATTGCAACAACGGTGTGGCCACCTGCTGACCCAGCTATTTCCATGTTGAAAGCCGCTCAAAAAAGTAAAAGCATCGCCGATCCTATCGTTAATCAAATCTCAAGAGCGGGTAAGGCCTATAAAAATGCGCCAACGCTGAAAAATCAACAAGCCTTTATTCAAACTGTTGAACCATTATGGAAGCTGAGTAGTAAATGCCGTAGTTGGTCTCAATTTAAATTACTCCTCAAGCACAGCGATAGTCTCGATACTATTCGCATGCTTGAAAAAGTCATGAGTCATAGTCCCAAAACCGCAAGCCAAGTTAATCGTATTTTTTCTGTCTGCGCCCATAGCAACAAGCACATCGGCACCGTTATGAAAATGCTCAATAAAGCAGGCCAAAAAGGCTGCGATGCCATCTATGCTGTGCTACGTAAAGGCCCCGTCGGCGTAAACTGGCTTGCAAAACATCCAACACTTTTGACACGTCTTGGTAAAATTGGCTATAAAGACAGCAATTTTGCCTACAATGAGGCATTAAAAAACTATGGGCACAGCGTGGTCATGGCGCGCGCTGCTGCGATGGCGCTCTGTCTCTTTTTGGCCGTCTATACGTCGCCGCTGTGGTGGCTTGGCAAAAAATGCCTGCCCAAGAAGAAGGCTATTAAAAATTCAGAGACCACTACGCGTTCGACGCCGCTATCCTTGCGCTACAAGGCTGTCCTCCTTATCCTCGTGCTCAGCCTGTGTATAAGTGCTGGTCTGCTGACTGGCTATCTGCATGGCCCGGTTATGCCAAGCTTAAGCAGCGAGGCCCCTGGCAAACTGGCAACTGCACGACAGGGCACACGCGAACTGCGCTGTCGCCTGCAAGAAGATGACAGCATCGATCCTAATGATGTCTTCGCACAAAGCGCATTAGTACCCATTATTAAATCCAGTGATGGTAGTCAGTGGCTCGTATGCACCCGTCGAGACCTTGCACTGCTCTGGCCAGAAATTACTGATGGTGATATTAGCAGCATTAGTTATTTGATAAATAAACGCGGCGCTAATCCCGCGAGCGCAGAAATTGATGCGCCGATACGTCTCTATAAGCCCTATAATCTGTTTTGCCTGATTCCATGTCCGCCATCCATGCAGACTACAGATGCTCAGCCGCCTTTGCAGGCCCATGATTTAAGCACCCAACCGCCCTTATATTATTTTCAAGCGCATGATACCATCACTGGCGTACAAATTACAGCTTATGATACCGGCGCGAACATCGCCGTTGATATCCAAGTCCCTGCCGAGCACCAACCACGGTTCGGCGATTTTGTAATGACGGCAGACGGTCGCTTAGCTGGCTTCTTTACTGGCAGCAGAGTACTCCTCCACATTGACCCAGACCTGCATAAACAACAAAGCCACATCATCCGTAGCCAGGCAGTCCCCGGACAACGCTATTACCAGCAGTTTGTCAATGATGTCAGAGCACTTCCCTAGTCGAAACGCATAAGATAATATTATATCATTGCTTATGGCATCTAGTCATAGGCGCTCTGTGAACGAGCACCCTTAGTCTCTGTGAGACTCCAAGCGCATTCGGGCCACTCTAACATGGCATCCAAGTGCAGGGCTGCTATATACATGACGACTCCCTAGCCCCAATAAAGGTTACCGGCATGAGCGCTGAATTAGAAGCTAAAGCACACAACGAGCGTCGACTCGGATTATTAATTATGGAAAATAAAGGTGGCGCTGCACTCGCTGCTGGTGTGACCCACTTACGCAATTCGATTGAGGCATGGGAAGAGGCCAATTTACCGACGCGCAAAGCCGAAGTCATGCTCGACCTTGGCCGTCTTCACGCTAAACGAGAAATGTTTAACGAGGCCGCCGATACCTTTGTCGAGGCACTGCGTATTTTTGAAAGTTCCGATGAAAAGAAATTTGCCAATGATGCCGCCGATGGCGCTGGCAATGCCTTTTTGAAGGCTGGCGATGTCAAAAGTGCGGTCCGTTATTTAAAACGCGCCCTCGAAATCAGCCAAGATATTAATGACCACTTACGCATCGCACAAAATCATCTCGACCTTGCGCCTGCCTCTACCGCTAACAATGAGCCAGACAAAGCCATTGATCATGCGGAAAAAGCCCTGCGCATTTTCACAGACTTTAAGAAGGGCATTAAACAAGCTAAATGCCACGAAGAAATTGCTGCAGCACATACTAGTAAAGGTGATTTTGAGAAAGCTGCTGAATTCTACGAAAGCAGCGCCGAGAAAAGTCTTGAATTAGCGCGCAGCATTGAAGCCAGCGAGACCCTTAGCCGCTTTGCCAATGCCGAAGCGCAACGAGGCAATAACCATAAGGCATTAGAAATATTAGACCGCTGTCTAAAAATTCATAAAAAATCAAACGATAAAGAAATGATGGCGCAAACCTATCGCCTGCTTGGCCTCGTACATGTCCGTCAAGGTTCTATAGATGACGCTTTTGACATGTATGAAAAGAGTCTCGACCATTCACAAATCATCGAAGATCAAGCCGGCATCGCACGAACTCATTACCTAACCGGCAATGCCTATGTGAGCTTTGAACAAAATGATAAAGCACTGCCAGAATTCGTGAAGGGCCTTGAAGCTGCAGAAGCTGCAGGCAATTTAAAATTACAAGAACGCATTCTGTCCGCTATTGCTAAAATTCACCGTGAACAGGGCGAGCACGACAAAGCCTTAGAATCCATGCACAATTGGGTCGCCGTCCTCAAAGAGCTCGGTGATCGCCAAGAACAATTACGCGTGCTCGGCACCATGGCAGAAGTACACAATGAAAAGGGCTCAACAAATGAAGCGGAAGCACATTTACGTCGCCTCATTTCCGTGTGCACTCAAGAACAGGATAAGCCGGAACTACTTTATGCCCAACATGGCTTAGCTGTCTTACTCTCTAAAAAAGGTGAGCACCTCAACGCCATTCCACATTTCCAAATCGCTATTCATGGTTACACCGAAGAAAACCATAGCCCGCGTACCCCAGATGAAGCAAAAAATCTGAGCAAGTTGCATTATCAATTTGGCAACTCATTCCTACAGACTGAGAATAACGCCATGAAGGCGCTCGAACAATTCCAACGCGCCCTCGACCTGTACCAATATTTCGATGATGACCAATCTAAGGCCCGTGTCCTAGTTGGTCTCGGCAACGCCCATAATCAAATCGGCAATGCGGACGATGCTAAATCATTGCTGCAAGAAGCAGCTAGTCTCTGTGAATCGCAGGGTGACATGCGAGCAACCATGATTATTCGCCGCGCTACTGATGGAATGTAAGCAGCGCCTAGATTAATAAATCGAAACGCGATGAGCTCATTCAACTACGCCCAACTCAACAGCTTCAGCGCTTTTGGAGAACTCAGTAACAGCGAGCACTACCATGAACTCAGTGCTGATTGGTGGGTCATCATTACTGATATTCAGGGCAGCACCAAAGCTATTCAAGAGGGTCGCTACAAAGACGTTAATTTAATCGGCGCCGCATCTATCATGGCGATTCTCAATGCAGTGCGCCCTTTAGAAATTCCCTATGTCTTTGGTGGTGATGGCGCCACAGTTTGTGTCCCTGACAGCCACATTGATCAGGTCAAACCTGCCTTGCGTGCAGCCAAGCGCATGTCGGAAGAACAATTCGGCCTGGGATTACGCCTTGGTTTGGTTCCCGTTTCACGCATTCAAGAGGCCGGCAAACACGTGCGCATTGCTAAGTTTCAAGCATCTGCGCATTACGCACAGGCGATGTTTGACGGCAATGGACTGTGTTTTGCTGAAGCATTGGTCAAAGACCCCAATGATACGCGCTACTGTTTATCTGACGAACCAGATGATCCCTGCGCTGGAGATTTTTCCGGCTTAGAATGTCGCTGGCAAAATATTGCTAGTCCGAAGGGCGAAATGCATTCCATTTTAATTGCTGCTCGCGAGGGTGCATTGGAAAGCGTACAGGAATGCTACCAGCGCATTATAAATACCCTGAACGAAATTTATCCGGATGAAGCGGACACTTCCCCCGTCACCGAAAAACATTTGCGCTTATCCACCAGTAAACAACAGCTCAGCGGTGAGGCACAGGTCAGAACCCATGCTCAGTCTGCTTGGCATCGTCGCCTCTACACCCTGACACTGCCGTGGATTGTGCGCATCGGCAAAATGATTATGGCCCTTGGTCTTGGCCACTGGCGTCATTACCGAAAAGATTTAATTGCCAATACCGATTACCGAAAATTTGACGAGATGCTGCGTATGGTGCTGGCTGGCAGTGCAGAGCAACGTGCCCAGCTACGCAGATTCCTAGAAGACGAATATGCTGCCGGTCACATTTATTATGGCTTACACTATTCTGAATGCGCTTTGATGACCTGTGTTATTTTTCAATATCACAATAATCATGTACATTTTATTGACGGCGCAGATGGTGGTTATGCGATGGCAGCCAAAGGCCTCAAGGCACAAATGAAAGGCGACGCTACTTAATGTAGTTAGTTGTTTAGTTGCTCAGCTATTCAGCGCTTTACGATACTGACTTGGCGTCTGTGCAAAACGCTCTTTAAATATTTTAGAAAAATACGAGCTATCGCTAAAACCCGTACTCAAAGCTATATCCGTAATACTACGATCCGTTTGCTTCAACAAGGCACAGGCCTCGTCTAAGCGCAATTGCGTCACATATTCCCAGGGTGCCACGCCCACACGGCGTTTGAATAATTCTGAAAAATAATTCGGACTCAAGAATACTTGCGTGGCAATTTCATCTAGACTGAGCGATTCGTTATAATTGGATTCCATATAACGGATAGCTTGCTCGATCGCACGCTGCCGCCCATCATCACTAAGCTCTGCTGAGCCTTTTTGCGCAGAAAAATACCGTCCCAATTGCACCAAGAGCTGAATAAACAGTGATTTAGCTGATAATTGATAGCCTAATTCTTTTTGCGTTAGTTCACAAATAATCTGCTGCAGCTGCTCTTGCACAGAGCGAGCTTGCTGTGGTGCCAAATGCAATTTGCGTTTGAATTGGTCTTCTTCACGAAATAGGGGCTCCATGATTAAAAAGTCAATCAGCCCAGGCATACTTGATAATGCCGCTGCGGCATCACCAAATATTTCTGCTTGAAAAATAATATTATAAACGACTAAATCGTGATTGTCATAGTACGCATGTTGACGATCAGCTGCGATTAAAAATATATCACCAGCGATGATCGGATAGGATTCATAACTGTTGCCATCAAGTGCATACATATGGTGCTGACCACGACCCTTATGCACATAGACCGCTTCAATGAAATCATGCTTATGCGCACGCACATCATTATGACCAACCTTGGCCTCACTAACGCT
>CBDUFM010000212.1:0-5719 GCA_965366325.1 uncultured bacterium | reverse complement strand
CTATTGCGCGATATGCGCCTGACTGACGAAGACGGTGTTTTTATTGGCTTTGCGAGTGCTGAAGACGCAGACGATGCCGGTGGGGAAGGAAGTTTTTATGCTTGGAGCCCGGCTGAATTGGAGCTCGTACTTGGTAAGGAAGTCGCCGAGCGTTTATGCGTACAGTGGCATATTACAGCGGCTGAGGCACGCATTGGGCATGGCGGTCACGCTGAGCCGATTGCGAGCCACATTCCACATCCACGCGGACATGATTGGTCAGATATGTCGCGGGATCAGCAGATGCAGATGCGCGCAAGCTGGGAGGCCTATGCTCCAGCATTGCGTGCGCATCGTGACAAACGTGCTCGACCCGGGCGTGACGATAAAATACTTACAGATTTAAATGCTTTGGCCTTACGTGGGTTTTCTTTGTTGGCGCGCTATAGCGGCGAGCAGCGCTACTTTGCAGTTGTTGATGAATTAGCTGCGCTACTTGAGCGTCGTCTGCAGCCTGATGGTTTGAAGCGTTTGGGATCACAAGACGCATTCATCACGGATTATGGCCACTTGTTAGTTGCACTGACGGATGCATTTATGGCAAGCGGTCGTCCACACTATATCGATGTGGCAGAGCGCGTGGCCACCGAGGCGGTCGAGCGTCTGCGTGCTGCAGATGGTGGTTTTTATACCACACCAGCAGGACGCGCAGATTTACTGCGGCGTAGTCGCGAAGACACTGACAATGCCTACCCCGCGGGTATCCATGCATTAGCCTTGGGATTTGTACGCTTGTCGTCAATAAGCGGTGATGAGCAGTGGTCGGCATATGCAGACGGTATCTTTCAGGTGCAATCGGAGATGGCTGCACGTGCGCCAACGGCCTGCGCCACCTTGCTGATGGCCTACTTGGAATTTCAGCGTGGGCATATGTCAGCGCTGCTAACTGGCGCCGCTGATACTGAGGGATTTCCGGCGTTACGCGCGGCGGTGCTGCGCAACACCATTGCGGGTCTTGTGCCCATGTCCGTTGATGGGTTGGCTGAGCGCTCGTGGCCAGCTTTAGTGGGGCGTAAAGAAATTACCGATCTGAGTGTTTTGCTGTGCGTAGATCAACGTTGTTTACAGCCCGTGCACCATGCGGATGATTTTGCGCGCCTGCTCAAGCAATTGGCCGAAGAATTGAAACAGTAAGGCGTAAAGGGAAACGTGGACATGCGTTCTTTGGTAATCGTCATGGTATTAGTAGTCGGCATGGTCTTTGGCTTATGGTGTCTGTGGTATCTCGCGCGCGCACGTATGCGTAAGGCATACGCATTAGGTGATATACGTGCGGTTCATGGGACGGCACGCTTGCTGCGCATTATGCAGGCCCTACGGGCCATTAATGCCAGTAAGAATCAGGATCTCTTGCAGCGGTTCTGGCACGAAGCGGAGCTGCCATTGTTGGAGGTGCTTGCTGATAATACTAGTGAAACACGCGAGGAATTGGCAGAGCTTTTGAACCAAGCTCATGCTTTTGTACGTAACCGTGAGTTGGCACGTTCTTTAATGGACCTGCGTAATCGCTTGCTCGATGAAATATGATATCTGTCTCAATGAAAAGAGGACTGTAGGATGAGTGAAGCTTCGACACCAATAACTTTTGATCGGGTTGCACGCATTGCATTTAGCTGTTTTGTGTTGTGGGCACTGGTGAATATGAGTCAGTACTTAAGCGATGTGTTAATCCCTTTTGGTGTTGCGGTCTTGATCGCCTATTTAACCAATCCCTTGGTGGAATTAATTCAGCGCAAAGTTCCGAACCGCGTTGCGGCTGTGTTTTTAGCCTTGAGTGCAGTTTCAGTGACAGTTATCGGTTTATCCTATTTTTGTGTGAGCATGATAGTCAGCGAAACGCTGCATTTTGCAGACTTGGTCCAGCAATTGGCCCAGGATCGTGAGTGGAAAGATAAACTGATGGCCTTGGTTCCGGAGCAATTTGTTGCGGAAATTGAACAAACATTAAGTCAAGATGGGATCGTCAGTTTATTGAGTACGGAGGGTGCCTGGGCCTATGCTTCTGAATATGCAGCTTCAATTGCGCCGTGGCTCAAAGATTTTGGTCTAGGTGTGATGGGCCTTTTGGGTTTGTCCGTTGTGGTATTATACGTGGTATTTTTACTGATCGATTACGATTGGTTTCAAAAGAACTGGAATAAAGTCGTGCCGCCACAGCATCGCGGTGGTGTTGATGGTTTTATGGGTGAATTTAATAGTGCCATGAATAGACATTTTCGCGCACAGGCCGTGGTTGCTTTGTGCTGTGCAGTGCTGTTTGCGATAGGTTTTAGTATTATTGGTTTACCGATGGCTATTCTGTTTGGTCTCTTCGTGGGCTTTTTGAATATGATCCCGTATGTGCAGATTTTGGCAATTATTCCGGCCAGTTTATTGGCAACGATGCATAGCTTAGAGACCGGTAGCAGCCTCGGTATGGGCATGGTTTGGGTTTTATTGATATTCGTGATCGTCCAATTGGTCCAAGATGCCATTTTAGTGCCGCGCATTATGGGTGAGGCCTTTGGTCTGCGCCCAGTCGTTATCCTCTTATCAACGATGATTTGGGGCAAAATTCTCGGCCTCCTCGGTCTGATCATCGCCCTACCATTAACCTGCCTAGCATGGGCTTGGTATCGCCGATTGGTGATCATCCCCCAAGAAGAAGAGCTCACACAGCAAGAGCAGACCCCAGAACAGGCCTAAAACAAAGCGAGAGCTCTGACGTAGGACGACCGAATCTAAGCCAGCTGAAAAAGATCTTGAAGCAAGACTCTGTAAATGGGTCAAACGGGCCCCGATTTAGCCCATATCTGTAAGTTGTTTTCCCATTCGGCCTTACATACTATGCTCGATCCGGCACTCGTGTCGTATTATCGAACACCGTATGAGAAACTGCCTATTCCTGTTGGATTAGCATACAAAGGCACCGGTTGCTGAGTATGAGAAGCCACGTACAGTAAAAGCAGTCATTAAGCTCATATGTAGTTAACTTAAATGTTGGAAAAGGTAACAAATATGAAAAACAAGCTGGGAATCAGAGCGGGCCAAGCACAGAAGAGCCGACAGGCGTTGAGCTTGTTAGAGATAATGATTGCAATGACGATATTGGCGCTCGGATTAAGTGCCTTGAGTAGCTCAGTGTTTAGTTTGAATCGTGGCAATCAAATGATTCTTGAAAATAGACGTGCAGTGGAAGTTGCGCAGATGGTTTTGGAACGTGTGCAAGCAGAGGCATGGAGTAGCTTAGGCCGCAGCCCAGCCACATGGCATCGGCGTGAAACGCCGATTTCGGGTGTTACTGAATATATAGATGAATTGTCTTCAACTCCAGACACGGAATTTATGCATAGGCCATTGGTGGACGAACCATTGGGTATGGATTTATATAAGTACTTGCAGTATGGCGATATTGACTTTCAACATATGAGTAAGGATGAAGATGAGGCTGCGCCAACCACAATTACGATTCATGATTTAGCTCGTGATCCATATAATTTGCCTTATGTAAAAGAAAAGCAGATGGCAGAGTATAATGGGGTGGATCCATTGTCTGCGGAACCAGCACAAGGCAAATTGCCAGCTGAGATTATAAATAAATATGATACATCCGATCGTTATAATTGGTTACAGTTTTTAGGTATTACTGATAAGCGCAGTGGCTTGGTTAATTTAGAGGTTTATGTCGAATATTATAATCAGGCGGCTTTGGACGGTGTGTTTAGTCGTGATGAATTTAGTGATGCTATAGACCAAACTAAGAATAATTATCATTTGCCACAGTCACATATCCTGCTGGATTTAGAAGAATTAGACCCTCTGGATTCTGAATCAGTAGTTATTCGTATAATTGTTAATTGGGATCGTCGTGTTGGTGGTGCAGGGCGACATGTGTTAACTGTGGCGAGGAGACAATGATGAATCTAAAAACACGTATTTCAGCCGCTTATTCGATGCTCGAGATGCTAATATCGGTGGCTATCTTGGCTATCATAATGGGCACCGTTATGGAAACGCTGATCGCGACTAAGGGTGTGTTTGGTGCGAGCGATACCGAATATGGTTTGGAGCTAGAGGCGCGCCGTTTACTCAAGGTTATCACTAAAGATTTAAATAGTGCCGCTTGGTATATCCCAATGGATACACCGGATAAGTTTGATTTATTAGATGGTGATATGGATAGGAAATTACGTTATTATCCGTATATTAATATACAGACCGATGACGGAATGGGCGAGCGTTTTCAGCATTACCGGCGGACGAATACAGTGACACGAGATAGTTTTGATGCGATCGGAGTCCAGCCACCGAATGAGCATAAATTATATAGTAAGGAAATTGTTTTTGTTAAATTCGCACGCAATGCTCCTACTGATGATGAAAGTAAAACTGATTTAACGCCAGTGAGTTTTGACTTAACCCCAACGGTACTCTTTAGTGAGTACTGGAAAGGTCCTATAATATCGGAGATGGAGATGTTTTTGGATCCAACTAAGGATGAGCGGGTTGTTGGTAGTATCGATCTTAATGGTGAAAAGAATTTATCAGGAGATTTGCGAGAATTTTCTTATGGCGTTCGATACAATAAAGAGATGCGAAAACATGAATTGTGTCGATATTATGTCGAGCGCGATGACAATATGCAGGGAGACACAAACCGGGTTCCAACTGCGGAGGTTTTATCTCAGTTTGTTGATCGTGTGACCTTTGATACCTGCCGTACACACTTTGCTCTAGAAGTGGACCAGATACGGGTGCAGATATGGCTTTCAAACAGATCAACGGGTAGGACCGTGACGCATAAAGCTTCTATGACAATAGCGATGCGTAGTAATGTGGACCCAGAATATACTCAACAAATTGATGCTTGGCTAGGCACGCCAGGTAATTATCCAGTGAATCCTTAGGGAGGTTGCTATGAAAAACACAGTAAATACACGCTCCGCCAATGCACTTGTCGTAACAACAGGATTGTTGATTGTGATATTGGGCATGTTAAGTGTGGCGTCGACTCGCCTGGCGAGTATCGATAAGCTGACGAAGGTTGACTTTGCCGAGCAGCAGGCTGCGGCTGCGGCTGAGGGCATTGCATCAATTAAAGAAACCAGCTTAGTGCAGATTGCTGCAACTAATGACTTAACGAGGCTGACAACTAATCCAGACACAGGTAATGATGCTGACCCCTATGAGGGGACAGAGTGGTTTGGCGATTGTTTAGTGCGTTGGCGTGTTGAGCCGGTGCTGATTGCTGACAGAGATGGTAATTATATTACGAATCCGTTCCTTGCAGGTATTCGTGAGGATTTGTTAGATGACCCAGATTTTGTGGAAAATCACCAGTATTACCATTTTCGTATTATTGCAGAGGCGCATTATCTAAGCGATCCCAATTTAGTTAAGGGGAAAACGCTAGCTCAATTAGAAGCGGCGGATGAATTACCTTGGCAAAATCCGATGAATCGTGTCTGTAGTGTTCGAGCAACACGCATTGTCCAAATGAGCCTTAATTCGCTGTTTAAGTACGCCTTGTTTTATGCCTACGAAGGTCCCTATGGCGATATCGAAATGGGACCTGCTGGAACCATGACGATAGCAGGCCGCGTGCATACCAATGGTTCTATTTATTTAGCTAGTGGCAGCACTTATAATTGGAAGGCAAATGGCGGGGTTAAGGTTGGAAGTGCAACTGAAGTTGTTGACA
>CBDUFM010000211.1:0-5734 GCA_965366325.1 uncultured bacterium | reverse complement strand
GCGGAAAGTGCTAGCGCATCAAAGGGCGTCACGCGAGCATCAATTGCTAGCTTGCCCCAACTCTGCGCTGCATCGACAAACAAACGCACATCATGCTCTAGACAGAGCTCGGCAATCGCTTGGATATCTTGAACAGTACCGGTCTCATTGTTGACGTGCATAACCGCACAGAGAATGGTATCAGGTCTCATTGATGCGCGTAATTCGTCGACATCGATATAACCACGACTATCAACCGCCAGGCGCGTCAGAGCATAGCCCTCGCGTTCTAACTCTTCTAGACAGGCCAGCACCGCACGGTGCTCAGTCTGGGCGCAGATGATATGGCGCCCCTTATCTTGATACTGACGCGCGATACCAAACAGGGCTATATTAATCGCCTCAGTCGCGCCACTGCAAAAAATCAGATCACGGCTTTCTGCGCCAAGGCTTGCGGCAAGCTGCTCGCGTGCAGTTTCCACATGGCAATTGGCTGCTCGCCCAAGTGCATGATTAATACTACCAGCATTCACCTGTGGCTCAGCGTAATATTCCTGCAATGCCTGTACAATAACAGGATCGATTGGCGTACTCGCATTATAATCCAAATAAATGGATTTAGTCATGCCCAGCCTCATTCATCGTTTCCATGCGATGAACCGGTACCGGTGCCGCAGGCCGAAAACATTCAATATCATCAAGGGTCATATGCAGATTATGTCGCTTACAGAGCCGTTGACACAACAATGGTATCTCTTCGCGTAAGAGGTCCGGGTCGGTTTCGGCACGAACATTAATCATCAATGCACCGCTTGCCAAGGGATCCATTAAACGTTGGCCAACCGCAGGAACAGACTCATTATCCACAACATTGCTACTCGCAATCTCACCACTGCCGTCTTCTGGAGACAGGGTCATTTTCATGTGCGCGATCGATCCATTTTTTTGATTAAGCATACTGCAAATATCTTGCATAAGTTCCTGTAAAAACGCATTGCCATCAAACTCTTCTGCGCCTTTTAACAACACCGATGCATTACACCAAGCCAAGGCAGCTTCACCCGCTGCATAATCTTGATAATTAATATCTAATTGCCGGCCATCACCAATTTCGTTGCTCCAAATCCAGTTTTTCCACTCTGCTAGGCCTTCATTGTGCAGCGCACTACACGTAAATATCTGTTTACTAGGATGTTGCTCTTGCACATAGTTTTTGATAGACGCCAATTCGTCTGCACTGATTAAATCAATCTTATTAATCAACAAAGCATGTGCTTCTTCAATTTGCTTGTGATAAATATAGGCCACTTTGTCAGAGAAGCGCTTACCGTCTTGCAGTCCAAACATGCGCAGCGCACGTTTAGCATCAACGACAACCGTTAATGGAGCGATCACAAAACGGTCGCCATATAGACGTCGCAAAGGATAACTTACGGTTGCCACTAAATCCGTACAGCTACCAACTGGCTCGCCAAGAAAAACATCTGGACGCGCTTCTTCATCCAATTTGTCCGCAGCCTCTTGCAGTGACGGGAAACGACAACAAAAGCAGCCGCCCGCAATTTCTTGCACCGGGACCTTGTGCGCTTTAACCACAGCCGTATCAACCAAACCAGCAGCCTGATCATTGGTAATAATGCCAACACGCTTGCCTTGTTCTTGTAAATGCTCCGCCAAACGAATCAGCGTCGTCGTTTTACCGGCACCCAAGAAACCGCCTAACATCACATAACGTGCCTGACTACTCATCTACGCATGCTCCTGCATCTTATCGATAGTTTGATCCAATAATGCCACATAGGCATGCACATCCAAAATTTCAGGGGTCATTTCTAGCTCATCACAAGCAAAACTGTAAAACCAGCCTTCATCATACATACGGCTATGCATCAAAGATGGGTCCTCTTCGAGTGCCTGATTCGCTCCCGTAAACACTCCATCAGCACAGGCATAGACGTCACTTGTTGCCTTAAAGCCTTCTAACCAACCAATAACCATTCCTGGCTCAAGTCGTTCACCAGCCTTCACCTCAAAGTCAAATTCAACCACCTCGCCAAGCATACGGGCCGCAAATTTGGTAAAGCCAACTCGCCACTGTCCAGGCTCGGATTGCCACAACCAGTAGTGCGATGGAGTGTAAAAGCGCTGAGCTGGCAAACGCGTGCTAAATCGGGATCGTTTATAAGCAATTCGCTCTTCGGGCATGCTCACCACAGTATCTAAGCGCCTACGACTACCAGAGGGAATGTGCTACATTTCGTAGCGGATCTCTATACATTTGAGACGCCGGAGCGCCAAATTTCTAGCTGAAACCAAGCCAGGTTTTGTTAATCTGTGCCCTAAGTACGGCATCTATTTTGCGCATTAGATGTCCTATATGACTATACTTATGTACTTTGATCCGAATCGATCCGCTGTGGACTCGTCAGGACTGGAATCAGCAGACAAAATCCAGCCATACAGGCATAGGCAATCGCCCACTGATAGGCCGGATGCAGTGACAGGACCACATCTGCAGGCGTGAAGGCATAGCTATGCATGAGGCCCAACAGCGACAAGGCAGCAGCGACCAAACACCAGACCGCAGCTAGCTTAAATTGGCGTTCTATGACCGCTGCCGTGAATGCTGCCAAGATCATAGCCAAGAACAGCGCACCCTGCTCAATCGCAAAGGCCCCTGCTATATGAATCTGCTGTATGGCGAAACTTTGGGTCATCGCATGTGAAAAAAGCGCGG
Source organism: uncultured bacterium (assembly GCA_965366325.1). Classification (GTDB taxonomy): domain Bacteria; phylum Planctomycetota; class UBA11346; order UBA11346; family UBA11346; genus JANQLF01. The sequence goes on along the minus strand of CBDUFM010000211.1, from coordinate 3,018 downwards.
GTGCCTGCTCAGCAAGTCCCGCCTCTGCGAGCATGCTTTGCGAAACACGAAGACCAGATTTCGCCATATGTGCACCCCAGGCAGCAATACCCGGCAAAAGTCCAATCACCACAGCTGGCGCATGATGACGCGGCGTCGACTGAAAAGCCTGTGCGGAAATAATAACACCAATCCATATAACGATACCAACCACTGCAGCCGTTGGCACCAAGAATGTAATATAGCTAAGACTGCCGGTTAAACAAACAATCGTAAAAAACACGGCATTCAAAATGCTGTACCCAGATCGCGCGCCCATTTCTTTCCAACCAGGATGACCAATGTAAATAGTCGTGGGAAAACAAGAGCCAAAACAAGCAGCGCCAAGTGTCCCAAAGCCATTCATTAAAAGCGAGGGCTGTGTCTTATAGCTATCCCCTGCCGCCTCAGCGCTCTCTATATTCTGCAAAGAACCCAAGACATTAAATAAGCCCATCGCAAGAACCACTGAGTAAAAACCTGTCACGGTTGGGTCTCGAAAGCCCTGCACGATGTCGCTGATTACGGGAATTGGCCAATAAAAACCAAAACCCGATGGCGTTTGACCAAAATGTAACTCAGCGCGTGTTTCAGGGGCAACAAAAATCCATGCTAAAAGTGTACCAATAATTACGGCCAATAAACCTCCAGGCATACCACCAACAAAGCGTACTTTTCCGAAATAAGCGACAATAAACAATAAAAATGGCACGAGTGCTACAATCGGAAATGCAAAGGCTTCGAATAAAAACGGCATCGCAATAAAACCAAGGGCAATCCCCGCCAAAGTAGACAACAAGGCGCAACGCGGTGTAAAACGTCGTAAATAATCAATAAAAAAGGACCCAATACACTCAATGATACCGGAACCAAGACAGGCCAAAAGACCAGCACGCCATGCAAAAGCGGCTGCCTCGTCAGGCGTAAATCCAAGCCCCAAGGCATGGTATTTAGCTGGTAGCATTATTAAAAAGACATACAGAAATAATGACGGAGTATTTATACCATATGGCAACGCACAGACATCGGTACGCCCCGTTTCCCGCGCTAATTTACGACTCTGCAAGGCGTAAAACACATTGCCAATGATTAAGGAAACGGCGACACCCGGAAACACATGGCCATAAATAAGCTCAGCTGGGAATCCAAGCACAAAACTACACAGAGACGTAATGACAATAAGCTGGACCAAATTATCTAAGGCGAGGCCAAAGAAGCCATCAATGTCACCGCGCACCAGATGCGGAAGAGGTTTTTGCATAGCGCACTAGTCTCTAGCAGAATACCCAGCGGCAAGTTGCAAGCATAGAACCAGCGCTGCACTGATACTGAATTTATTGGCGCAAGCGCGTTTCCAGAGCTGCCAATGGTCTAAAAATAAAAAATGCCGGTTCTGTTAAAAAGTCGCGAACTGGATCCAAACGCCCACGACTTGCGTGCGCCCAACGAGAACGTGGACCAACATGCCTGACTAGAGGTCCCTGCTTAAAGCCAATAGCATAATTTTCCTGATAAACCAAGATCTTCTGCCACCTGCACAGGCCATAGATAAAGATATAGGCAACGATGCTGAGCAAGGTCATGAGCACGAGCTGTCGCCCGTGATTAACTGGAACCCCCTGTTCAGTCATAGCGTGTTACCCCACTAAGCGCACGCTAGCCCCTCAGGACTGAGCAACAAGGCGCAAAACCCAATACTTCACAACGAGAACCAAGGCACGCACTTTGACCAATTGATTCAGGCGCGTTCAAAAAAGAAAACATAATTCCCTTTCTATTAGGGACTTGATAGCGATGAGCATCTCTAAACCAAGATAGGCCGTTGACATAGCGCTCAGATTCACAAGATCCGCCCCTCATAAGAAACACCAGATAACGCGGGGTAGAGCAGTCTGGTAGCTCGTCGGGCTCATAACCCGAAGGTCGGAGGTTCAAATCCTTCCCCCGCTACCAAAAAGAAACCGATCGTATTTAATACGGTCGGTTTTTTTGTATCAACAAAGCGCCCAATAGACGAGGAAGGATTTGAAGCTCCGACCTGCCCGTATGACGGAATAACCCGAAGGGCGAGCAGGTAAAATGCGCAGCATTTTAGAAGAGCATGACTATGCTCTTCGGCCCGCGCAGCCAGTAGCCGTACCCCGCAGCGCAGCGAGGAGTAGGGTACTGCGGACGGAGGTTCAAATCCACCAGCTACGGGCAAAGCCCTGCGCGTTCCTGCAGTAACAAGCCATGCCTATGGCTTGTTATCGACTTCGTCGATCCCTGCATCCACCCCCCGCTACCAAAGAAACCGATCGTCTTTAACTAGACGGTCCTATACGTTTGCCGTTTCCAACGCTGCCATCTGCGGTCCATAAGGCAAAAGTCGCAACGGTGGATACATGGTTTTATGGAGCGTATGATCACCGACAGCGGCAATACGTTGCCAGAAGTAGTAATAACATTGGCGACGTATGTCCTCCAATGAGGGATCATGAATGCGGTTATCAATTTCTGCAGGATCTTCAGCTAAGTGGTACAGCTCATCTTCGTCAAAACCATTAACCACTAATTTCCAGTCGCCCATCCACAGCACCCGCTGGCTCAATGACCAACGGGAACCTTCATTCTCTGCGTAGCCATTTTGATAATCGGCTGCGCTCTCGGTCCCTTGTAACAGACCTGTACAGGCAGGTTCATCCGTATCTGGCAACGCCTCTAAGCCACAGAGTTCCAGTAATGTTGAGCCAATTGCATGGATACCGACACGTGCATCAAGGTCACCTGTCTGCGTGACACCTGGACCAGAAATGAATAATGGAATACGATAAACCCCTTCACCTGGGTGAATGTTCTTCGCATACAGACCGTGATCACCAAGATGCTCGCCATGATCAGATGTGAGCACAATGATGGTATTCTCGTAGACGCCCTGCTGTTTTAAATCGTTAATGATACGACCAAATTGCTCATCTATTTCGCTGATACTGCCATAATAACAGGCACGCGCTTCTTTAT
>CBDUFM010000210.1:0-5746 GCA_965366325.1 uncultured bacterium | reverse complement strand
CACACATTGAATTAGAAGATGGACACACCGTTCATTGGCATCGCGGCCAGCGTAGCGGCGAAAATGATATCTGGGTTGGTGCTGGCGACGACCACGGCACGGTCACATGGAAAGTACAAAACTGTTTTGCACGTCGTGACAACCGCCTCGAAATGACACAGGGCTTCCATCATGAAATACGTGCCTTTTATGATGCCATACTAAACGCTACCGCACCAGAACTCGGTAACCTCGACTACGCGCGCGCACTCACTGAGATAGATGTGCTGGTTGCAGAGCTCGATCATGACAACTGGATCAATTGCACGGCAAAGGATTGGCGACACAGCAGCAAATCTGCCGCACTACAAACAGCCTAGACTTTATCTATCGGCTGGAGCTGCTAATTTATGCCGTAGATGCTACTTAAATTATTGAATTTCATCTTTGGCACCGGCCCAGCCCGGCCCTCTATCGAGCTCGATATAGCATTCGACATCTCTGCTTTTTATCGCAAGCATGTCGCTTTCTATAGACAGCTTAAGCCTGACGAACAGCTGCAATTTGAAAAACGTGCCCTCGCCTTTTTGCAAACAACCGAAATAACTGGGCATAAAATCGAAGTCAAAAACGAAGACCGCTTACTTGTCGCCGCCAGTGCCATCATTCCCGTGTGGAAATTCACGGGCTGGCACTACCTCAATCTGCGACAGGTTACCCTCCTCGCCGGAACCTTTAACAGTGATTATGAAATTCGACAGCCCGATTCATTAATCGCCGGCATGGTCGGCAGCGGCGACTTGTCGGGAAAAATGTTTTTAAGCCGCCCCTCGCTATATCAGGGCTTTGCCAACAGCCAAGACAAGAAAAACGTCGGCATCCACGAATTCGTACACTTAATCGACATGGCCGACGGTCACTGCGATGGCCTGCCCAAATTGCTCAGCGAACAGGAACACGCTATCCCTTGGCTCGAAATGGTTCGCCTAAAAATCAGCGAAATAGAAAACGACGAAAACAACATCAACGCCTACGGTGCAACCAACAAGCAAGAATTCTTTGCCGTGGCCAGTGAGTACTTTTTTGAAAGACCCAAACTGCTTGAGCAAAAACACCCAGCCCTCTACACCGCTCTATCACATTTTTACCAACAAGATCTCGCCGCTATCGAAGCCGATATTCAACCACGCCGCAAAGCCCCTTGCCCCTGCGGTAGCGGCAAAAAATACAAAAACTGCTGTGAACCCGAAGATTAAACGGCCCATTCTCTAAACTGGAGCACGTAAATTCTTCAACGCTTCTGGCAGCATCACCTCGTTTGAGATCCATTGCATGTAATGTTGCCCGCAGAATAGGCGAAGAGGCCTACGGAACATAGGTATATCCCGTAGGAAACGGGACCTCTTCCGTAAGTTCCACGTGCTTCTCTGCGATTTTTTTGCGGATCTCTTGTTGAATAGAGCCATAATAGGAAACTGCATAGGACAATCCTATCTGCACCGCTTTAAACACTTCAGCGAGTCGTTCCTCAGGAAATTGATCCAAAGCATTCTCTATACAAAACAACCAGTTCTCAATTGGGTTTTCACCCTTTTTACCCGTTTCCGTCTTAACAGGTGCGGCAAAGAAGAGCAGATCATAAGGATTGGGCCACATATCGAACATATTCATAATGAGGTTAGAACCACCGCCAAGATCCCACACAAGCTGACGCAGAGCAACAACTTGTTCGGGGGTAAAGCGATCTGAAAACAACACTTCAAAAAATATCTTATCAGCGCCTGCAAATAGACTAAATTGATTCATGTAATAGACGCCCTTATCCACATCATGTACAAAGGCCCAAGGATACTGATTAATATCTACTTTTTCGGGAAGTAGCTCTTTCCATAGATCTCCCTCATAACCTTGTATCGTGAGCGTCTCCGCATCTATATTCAGATTATCAACCCAATAGGACAAAAGGAGCAGGTTAAAATGCTTCTCTTCAACAGCGCTTAAATCAATATTTCCAAACATGCTAGGAACATACGCCACCTCATTACGGCGAAGGTAATTCCACTGCGTAAAAGCATTGCTTTGTTCTGGATACGCTGCATTAACAAGCGCGAGGAATTTCGCCACTTTTTCACTACAGTCTACGAACTCATCATTGAGCTCGCGACGAGTATCGGTCATAAATACTTTATCGATTGTAGCAAATTGGCTGACAACCTTTTCTATGGAACCCTCTTTATGAAGCCAAACATTGAATTCGCTCTCGTCGTCTTCTATCTCATCTGAAAATGAGGGAAATTCCTCATTCCCAGGTCCTGTTCCCGCACAGATTACCGCAAGGTACATAAAATACTTTTCACGGCTCTCTTCCTTCCACTTCTCGGAAAGCGGCTCGAGGCAATCCATCCCAATTGGGGGCGCCTGAGCCTCTATCTTTTTAAGATAGCGTGGCATGAGGTAAAAATAAGCCACGTCCTTATCAAGCAGCTCTTTAATTCCATACAAAAGGGCTGGAGCCTCTTCATCATAATAAAATTCATAAGGGTCTTCGTGGTGACAGAGTGCTATCAGAATCTTTTCGACGAGTGGTGCAGCCCCGTCAATATTAATGACACGAGGAAAGAACTCCGGATCACGCATTCGTTTACCGGAAGGCTCACGGACCTGGAAGCGAATCGACATCCGCTCTTCATCGACCACATCCTCAATATTAGTCGCTCGCTCGGCAAACTCCCGCAAGGCACGCAAGAGCTCCGCATCATCATCAAGGCTAGACACCGCTACAATGGTATCTGTAAAATCTTTGTCTTCCCAGGTATCGAATTCGCTCATAACTACACGCTCCACATGCACTCATTAAGGATAAACGGGCAAACACGCTCAGCCGCAAAACCAAGCACTGCCGTACCAAATGAATACTTAACACAAGAACTTGGCTTGATCAATACTGATTCACTAAAACCCGCATCACCAGAAGTGATCTAGTTGATTGTGTCAATATGAATGCATTTAGTTGATACCTCCCTGCGCACACAGAGCCCCGTTAACGGGGATATGAGTAAGCCCCAAAATACCTAGCCCCATGTTTACATGACATCCCAACAGCAAAGCGCTTATATCCCCTACTCACTACACATAGCACCAGTGAAACATGGGCGCTGTTTGCGCTCTTACGACACGTATTTATTGCAGTAAAAAATCGCTGCTACCTGATTCTATTATTGATCCATCGCTAAAATGTAATCGCACCCAGACTACATCTTGCTTGCTCAACTGCAGCGGTAATGCGAGTTCAAGCTCCCATATACCATCAAGCAGCAACTGCGCCTCCATTGTCGCATCCTCACTGCTATACGAATCACTGACATAAACAGTCACCCGCTCTGGGTCTGGTAAATGTTTCAAATGCAGATGAAAACGTACTGTTTCACCACCCGCAATAGTATCCAAGGCATGAAGTGCCATGCTGCCACCTGGCACCACACGTTCGGCAATCAATGTACCGTCACCAGCACCATCACCAACTGCCTGCGAACTACCAGAACCACATGCGCTTAATAAGAACACACAACAAAGCATAATAATCTGATTAATCTTCATTACTGATCTCCTCGCATTGGGTTGATGACCGCACTCACGGCCAAAGCAGGCTGATGCCACGATACATGCGATACGCCAATTGGCGCGGCCACGAGATTGCTAGACTCAACAGCATCTTCATCTAAATCGGCTAAATCTTTCAAAAAATAAATCCGATCAAGCATATAATGCTTCGCCCGCGCAGCAATCCGGAACGTATGCTCTCCAGCAGTCAAGTGATAGCTGGGCGCTTCAAAAACCCCGTGACTGGTCTCCCAACGAGTCCACGTATTCCAATCGCCTTTTAACGAACCCGTGCGAAAGGTTTTGTAGTACTCAGTTCCATTAATGTGCGTATTGGTCCAGCAATCATTTTCTTCGTCTGAACGATTTCCGCGCACATCTGGATCGTGCAAAGATCGCAAGACCATATGATAGGTACCAGGATTATTTATTTTTATTTTATACACCAAGACACCATGGGTTTTGTCATGCAGATACTCATTCCCTTCCCATCGAATAAATGCAGTTCCGTAATAATCACTATAATCCGTACGTACCGCCCAGGTGTCGCTCGTTTCTGCAACACCCTTCTCCGCTTCTACAACAATCACGCCATCACTCTCCTCCCAGGTTCGCACATCGCTGGGTAACGCGCTGCTCCCCTCATTCGTAACCGTAGCTAATGTTCCCAAGCGATCGCCATTAACACCACAGCCAAGCAAGAAACACATCATACTCATACACATTGCTATCGTTTGCTTATTCATATTTATCTCCTTGTTTTTGCGTTAACCATTTCCAGCCATTGCTGAAATGACCGATACATTATCAAATGTTGCATTACAGGTCTTCGTATCGTCGTGCGCTGTCACCACCAATCCGATGAGTACATTGCTTTGCATCGTGATCGTTGATGAACCAAACAAGACCCAGTTCACACCATCCACTGATTGATAAGCTGAAAACGTATCACCAACACGATCCAGACGCACCCAATACGGCGCCTGCGCGTTGGCTCCTGATGTATGTGATGAAGCGCCGTTCGTGCTTACCCGTCGTTGAAAGGCAATACCGGCATTAGCGCTACACAATGCAAATGCATGTTTAGAACCGGCTGCTGTATTTTCACGAATCATGACACCTGCCTTTGCCCAATAATGGGAATGTTCAACACTGCTTACACGCGCTGTGATAGATCCATCACCATCCAAAGATTGATAAATCATGTGTCCGCCATCAAGCGTTCCCCAGATATCTGCACCACCACCAGTTAAGGCAAATGTTCCACTCAGTTCACTGGCAGCACCAGGAAGACCTGGATTTCCGATTGCCACATCGAGCCATGGTGCAGGCAAATCAGCTGATGTGTCCTCCGTACTCGTTATGGTAATCGAGGAACTATTCGTAGCCCCATCATCATCTGTTACGGTTAAGACAACTGTATGCGTTCCAGCGCTGCTAAATGTATGTTGCGAGTTCACTGACTGTGCACTATTACCGTCACCAAAATCCCAATAATAACTTACAATACTGCCATCACTGTCAGACGAGGCACTGCCATCAAATTGAACAGCTAACGGAGCCGGGCCACTAGTTGTTGGCGCATCTATGTGTGCCTGCGGCGCTTGATTTTGTGGCGCATTAACCTCTTGCACAGTTACCTGATCAAAGAGCGCGGTACTTAAGGTAGTATCATCATGAGCGGTGACTGCCATGCCAACGATCACTGAATTATTCATACTTATAGATGTACTGGCAATTAACTGCCAAGAAGACCCACTTGTCGAAGTGTAGGCCTCAAAAACATCACCGCTGCGTACTAAACGCAACCAATATGGCGCACTATGAGTATTGTTTTTTACATAGTTCATGGATGAGCCGGTTTGACTACGGTACTGAAACGACACTCCATTGCCCGGCGTCATTGCAACAAATGCATGCTTAGCATTGTCTGCTACTGATTCACGTATCATCACACCGGCCTTTGCCCAGTGATGGGTATTGCTTTGAGAAAGTATTTTAACCGCGATCGACCCATCACCGTTTAAACTACGATACGCAAGGTGACCTTCATCATTGGTACCCCAAATATCAGCACCGCCACCAACAATCTGCCATGCACCTGAAGACTCAGAAGCTGATCCAGCAAGACCTGGCTGGCCAAGATCAATGTTATTCCAGCCTGCTG
>CBDUFM010000209.1:0-5748 GCA_965366325.1 uncultured bacterium | reverse complement strand
CCATACCAGCGTCTCGGATGTAATAACCCGTCGCACCATTATCCTTGTCCCAAGCGCTACCCGTGGCAGTGAGTAGTTCTCTAACAAAATCATCATATTTTTTATTGTCTTTCATCGACTGCTTCACGTAGTCTATATAAGGGCGTCCGGGCACGCCTCCGTTTAAACGGGTTTTTATACGCAGGATATCTGCCCAATAATTAAAATTATGCGATGCATAAGCTGGAGAATTAAGTAAACGGTCAATTAAATCTTGGCGTTTATGGGAATCCGTTGAGTTTAAAAAAGCGGTCGATTCCTCAATTGATGGAGCACGTCCAGCAATATCCAAATAAATACGTCGTAAAAAGGTTTGATCATCAATCGCAGCATGCGGTTTCACGCCGTGTACTTTTAAATTGTCTGTAACATAGGCATCTAATTGGCGCGCTAAACTCACTATTTCTGAGCGCGTATGGCGCGTCAGATGATCTTTTTCGTTGCTAGCTTCTTGTGCAAAGACACTGAGCGGGGAGTCAGCTTCAACAACCCCCGGCAAGAGCACAAAAAAGCTCAAAGATAACAAGAGCACACTGCGCAACATAGATCTCTCCTAGCCTAGAGACACTATAAATCAAAGTCCATTAGCACCTTGTAGGATTTCACTACAAGTCTCTATATTTACTTAACTTAGGTCTTTAAACTCAGTCCCAGACTGGGGATTTGCTATTTGAACACGGCAGCCCATCCGACAGAATACCACCATGCATCAAGCAAGCCCCCAACTAAACCAGTATATGCATCGCTTGTGCTACCTTGGGCTCGGGATCCTTTGCTATCTGCAAAGCAGCCTGTCTTGCGCTGATTACCAAGACCTTGGTCCACAGCTACACAGCGAAGAACGTCAAGCATGGGAAAGCGCTTATGCATCAACAGCCCAACCCATCCTCGCTGACCTGATCTGGTTCTGCTATGCCAACGGCTATGGAACAAGCATTGATTACAAACAGGCGCGCACCTGGCACCAGAAGGCCCTCGCCGAGAATCAACCCCTCGCCCAGCTCTTTCAAGTGCTCAGCCTGCGCAATCGGCATTGGATCAATGAGTACGCTGAACCCGACCCGCAAACCATTAACCGAACAATGCACAACATGCTCAATGATGCTCACCGCCAATTTAATCAACTACCCGATGGGCCAGCTGCCCGTTGCTGGCAAGGCCTCGCTGAGTTAGAACTTGGTAAAATCGATGATGGACTCAAATTATTACAGTTTGCCGCAGAATCCGGCTATCGCGACGCTGATGCCTGGCTCGGCTACGCCTACTGCTACCGCAAACGAGACCACAAGAAAGCCGTTGTTCATCTAGAACTGGCCCATAGCGCCGGCATCGCTTGGTCCAGCACCGAATACGCACACTGTCATATGCGCGGCTGGGGGCTGCCACGTGACCGCAATCGCGGCATAGCGCTCTACCTAGCAGCCGCACAACAGCAGGAACGCAAGGCACTCCTATCCTACAGTCAGCATAATGCGCGTGATTCGGATTCGTTTAAATATGCACAAGAAGCTGCCGCCATCGGAGATCCAGATGCACGCCATCACCTTGCCTTCCGCTACGAACACGGACATGGCTGTGATATTCAAATCGATGCCGCTATTCAAATCCACACTGCACTCTATCAACAATTCCACGGCTCTAAGCGCTGGACGCATTATGGCCTGCGGGCCTGTTATGAACTCGGACGACTCTATGATAAATTAGCCAGCCTCAGTCTAGCAACACCACAAAAGGCTGAACAAATTCAATACTATCAACGTGCACATATCTGGTATCAAAAATTCCTGGACACGCTAAGCAATCCAAAGGATGCACGTATCGCTCAGGTCCACCTTGCTTTGGCTAAACACGCAGCACTAGGGCTGGGTCGTGAGATAGATCTACAAGCGGCATTCCGCCATTATACAATTGCAGCTGATAAAAATAATGGCGAAGCACAAATGCGCCTCGCTGATTGTTACTTTCATGGTCATGGCACAAACAAAGACAGCGCAGCTGCTAAAATGTGGTATGAAAAATCTTTGAAAACGATTCCTCGTCGCGACCCTATCCTACACCAAGCGCAAGCCCACTACCTCAGCTGCCTAGAATCCTTAGATATTCACGCTGCCATAGCACAGTATAAAAACTTTAGCCAGCAAGGAAACGCTCAAGCCAGCTATCGTCTTCTATGTATTTACAGAGAACTAAAGAAATCACCTGATGAGATACAGGCACTCTTGGAACAAGCAGCCGCTCAAGGCAATCCCCAAGCTCAGCAAGAACTCGAACAACGACTCTTGCAACAGGATGCTGATTTACTGAATGATTTTTAAGCTGCTCGTGAAAACTATTCTGAGCGCAGGGCTTCTAATATTTCACCACGCATGGCAATCCGGCAAGCCACAGCCGTTGCGGACAGAGCCACGATGACGATCAACAACATGGGCACCCATGCCGCAACTAATTGCAGGACATCCTGCGCAATGGGGTACATGGCGACGGAGGCTGCTAGTATCCCTAAGCATAAAGCAGCCAAAACGATCATCGCATGCTCCCAAAACACTAAGCGCCAGAGACTGTTCATACGGTATCCATACGAGCGCATAATGGCAAATTCACTGCGACGCTCAAACACATGTCGTAAAACAAGTGCTGCAATGCCGATGCTGCCTAAGGCCACGCCTAGGGCACCAATTGCCTGAAAAATAAGAATATATGTATTACGAACATCCACATAACGTTGTAAACGCTGACGACTTGGCTCCAAGACTAAACCATGTTGACGAAAGCGTTGTTCCAAAAAATCAGCAGCAGATGCTGGATCAGGACGATCTACCTCCAACAGACAATAATTATAACCATGTTTATGCGGGAACATTTCATTGAAATACTGTTCGTCCATCAAGAGGCCGCCCTGCAACATCGAATCCTGTATCAGACCAACCACCTCTAGTTCGTAGCGCACACCTGCCTCATTTTTATAAATAAAGACTGAGCCCAAACCTTTGCCTAAACTCCATAATAAAGAATTAATATCACCAATGACAGGGATGCGCTGACCTCGTTTTTCGCCGAGTAATTCCCAGGGACTATCCTTATACGCAGCAGCCTGCATAAAGGTAAAGGCTTGTTGCTCTGCTAAGTAGCGCCAGTCCAAACCCCACAAACGTGGTTCTTGAGCTTGGTTTAAATTGATGCAGCTGGTCTCTTCGTCATTGTTACCGCGCATTAACAGCATATGCAAACCATCCATATCCGCAGCGTCTATGGCATAGAGATCCTGACCGTCGCTACTGTGTAAGTCTTTTTCAATCGGCAAAGATAGCTGTCCGAAGTAATGAAAACCGCCCGTACCTCCGCTACGCGTTACCGCCTCTTGCTGCGGATGTAACTGGAAGGCCGCACTCGCAATGACTAGAAAAACACAAGATGCAAGCATCGCCGTCAACAGTGTATGGCGACGACTATGATAGGACCAATTTAAAACTAACAAACGCGACCTACTCAAAGTACGACGCCGTTGTAGTAAAAACCGACTAAGCCCATTTAATCCACAAAGACCTGCTATGAGTGCGCACACAGATGCAGCAAAGAATTTCATCGGGTCATTAGCTGCTAGAGGTAAAAACAACAAGCTCAATACAGCGCCAAGTAAAAATAAGCCAGCACAAAAACAGGGCACGCGTGCTGAAGCGACGCTGTTGCCTCCAATGGCACTACGCCCTGACAGCAAATCAGTCGGCCTTTGTCGCCGGTATCCACGCAATTGCAGCCACATAATGAGCAAAGCAGTTAGCAAAACGGCGGAACCGCCAATGATCATGCTTTGTAATGACATGGCAGGTAGCAACTGTGCGTCAGCAATGGCCTTCGCCCACGTCGAGGACAAGGCCGTAAACAGGACATAAAAATACATATAGGAACACAGGACTCCGACCATGACAGCACCAACCAGGAAAAGTAATTGTTCTTTAAGCAAACGCCGCTGCACCTGCTTCGGCGTGAAACCAAGTGCAATTAAAATCCCCATTTCTTTGCGCCGCTGCTGTATGGAAATACCATAAAACAATCCCACTAATATCAGCGCCGCCATAATTAAAAACATACTTAAAGAAACAAAGACAGAACTAATATACGTAGCACCGCCTTTCGCTGCTTGCCGTAACATGGCTGCGACTGGGGTCACATGCACAGCAAAATCACTAGGCTGTAATTCATTGCGTAAATTGGTCATGAAATCCGGATCAACTGCATTCAAACGATAAGCAGTCGCTGATCCAAAGCGATTAGACCATAATGCCCGACCACTTGCTAAAGAAATAAATGCCTTGGGTGTTCCACGGTAATCATCCCAATAACGCTCATCTTTGTCACGTATGTCAGCGAGTTCAACCCGTGCACCTGGATCCCATTCGCGGCAATCATCTTTATCAGCAAGACCGGGAAAGGCCGGCATTAAATGACGATCAGCGGCTAGACCAGACAGCGGCACCACTGCGGCAACCGTAAATTCCCTCTGCTCTTCCAGCATCTCATTATTCTGCTGCAAACTATAATAACGCAGCGTCAGCGAAGCCCCCTGTCCAATCTGCAAATCATCCGCCAGCCATTGGTTAATAATAATTTCATCGTCTGCTAAGCTGCGATCGTGCTGCATTGGTAATTTCTGCAGCAAGGCATCATCGAGAGCCGCAACAATTGAGTATGGAGTTTTTCGCTCACCGGCTTCAAAACTATTGACCATATATGATAACACGGCGGCACCGCGCGCTTGCGGTCGAGACCCATTCGTGCTCGTCACTGACGTGTCCAGCTTAGCCATGGGTTCTTCAAGGAGTCGGTCCATAAAAATACGCTCGCTACGCAGCTCTTTGATGCCATCGATTTCATGAATGGCGATGCCGACATCCTCTAGCTGCCAATGTGCAGCTAGGGCTTCTTGCACATGCGCAAGCGATGTCACCGCTGAATCGTCAGCAGTTCTACCGATAAAAAATTGATTAACCCAACCACTTAATGCCACTTCGTCCTGTAACATCGATAGCGGTAAAAATACATTCATTTGCGCATCTGCTTGAGATGAAAGCTGAAACGCACCAAAGGCATCATTCGAAAGCACCCTGCTTATTGGTAGACGTAGCGTCTCCAGGGCCTCGTCATCAGGCGTTAACGGCGCATCTCGTGACAGCAAACTTGGTTTTTCAAGTCGTAAAATTACGTCTGCAGCAGGTGCTGAACCGAGATAATCAAACAAGGCCTGATTAATCGCCAAGCCCGTAATCGGCTCAATGTCATTTCCTGGTGCCAATCTCCAAAATGCATCATCAACACCATGCACCAGAATGCGTGGATGTGTTTTTTGCTGAGCAGGGTCGCTAATGATACCGCGCAAACTCAAAACAGGGGCTAATGGGATAGATGCCGCTTGCGTAAGACGCTGGGCTAAATGTTGATGAACAAAACGACCCTGCATAATGATGCCATGTTCAATTTTGCCGATGCGCTCTTCAGCACTGCGCTGCAAACTCGCTTGGGTACTATCACCAAGGGCAAGCGAACCGATACAGACTGCCGTCGCAATCAGTACCCCTAGAGACACCATCAGTTGGCTACGCCAAAAAAACAAGAGTCGCCTTAAAACACTCATCGCCAAAGACTCATGCAGTTAACGCGTCCAATGCACCATCTTGTAAACACAACTGCTGCTGCATACGTTTTGCTAAATCC
>CBDUFM010000208.1:0-5754 GCA_965366325.1 uncultured bacterium | reverse complement strand
CATCTGGAGTAATCGGCCGCGCTCCAGATTCAAGGCGCTGCATCGCTAAGCCCCAGTCAATCAGAAACACTTCGCCATAAGAACCAAGCATCACATTTGCTGGTTTAATGTCGCAATGAATAATATTTCTTTCATGCGCATGTGCCACCGCATCGGCCACATGAAAAAGGACCGCTATATTTTCCTCTAATGTCAAACGATCGATTGCTTGGCGCCAGCTTGTCCCCTCAATTTTCCGCATCGCATAAAAAACTGCATCGCGTTCATTATGTCCAACCTCATAAATTGGAATAATATTGGGGTGCTCCAACATACCAATAACACCAGCCTCAGCCAAAAACTGTTCACGATTATGGCCTTCACTCTGAATTTTTACGGCAACACTGCGTGCTAATCCAGATTGCTCTGCCTCATAAACAAGAGCCATGCCACCGCGTCCAATTACTCGCTGCAGGGTAAAATCACCTTCACTTTGCTCACCCATATCAACAAGGCTACGCTGACGTGTTGTTATCGATGTAAAACCGCTAAACGCAGAACCAGCCATTACAGTTTCTGTGACATCGGTATCTGCTCCTGATAAAGGTTCCTTCCATAAGAGCTTCGTGCGTTGATGCCGCTGATCAGTAGACAAAGTAAAGCAGCTCTGCATTAATCGTGTACTATCGCTCGGGCCACTATCATAGCCCTGCTTATCGGCCGGTTCGTTGTTAAGCTCATTCATGGGGCAGCCCCTACCGCTAAATCCCAACAATGCACCATCCCATCCTTGCACGCTATGCCCACATAATCATCACATGTGCCCATGCTAGCGATTTCAGACTCTGAAACTCGAATACTCAACGTCTGCTCTAAATTATTAAAATTCCAAAAATAAACTAAACCTTCTCGGTCAGCACTCAAAACATAATTATGCTTACTATTATAGGCTATACTGCAAATCCTGTTCTGATGGCCCCTAAGCCTTTTTACCAATTCACCGCTGACCCAATTAAACACAAGAAGCTCTTCACCACATGCCAATACCGGGCCCAAAGCATGGCTTACAACGCGAAACGGTCTATCAGCAAGCACACGACTCCATACCCGCTCACCAGTCATTGTATTAATGCACCTCATCTCACGACTCTTCGCATCAACAAACACCGCATGCACAGCATCAGGGGACCAACAAGCCGTTTTCACAAATGCACCTGCATCATCATTCGATTCAAAGGTCGATACTAAGTTTCTATTAACAACATCCCAAAGCTCCGTGGCCTTTCCTCGTGGTGAAATGAGTGCATGTGTGCCTGCTGGATTAACTACACAATTTCCTATCAAAGAGCCAGGTAATGAATAACGAAATTCAGATCCGCTCTCGTCTAATTCAATCACCTTAAATGCTGTCGCTATAAGGAATTTGCCATTTGCTAGACGATGGATAGATGACATCTCTGCCCATGTGTCTCCTAGCTTAACAGGATCTCTAATATAGGAGATGAGTTTACCAGTTTTAACATCACGATGTTCTACGGCCCCGTTAAAATTGAGCCCATACATTGCATGCGATTCACAAAGCATCGCCGTAAAATCAAGAGAACACCAATCTTGACTCAATGGCTGTGCAGGCGGCACCGTTGCAATATGTATAGCACCTGCGTGAGCAGCCGCAAAACGATCCCCCTGCGGCGCAGCTGCAATAGCTGTAATGCCATGCGGGAAAGTCATTTGTTGCAATGTGTATGGATAAGTAATCGATTGAAAGAACACTGACTTGTCACTGGCACGCTCATTTATAAAGACCAAATAGTCATCGAGTTGCTGCGCATTATTTATGCTACGTCCAAATTGACGGACACTCGATTCGCCTGCCGGCTCGTCAACACGCTCGACGCGATATAAGTTACCCAATAATTTACCCTGTTTTAAATAACTGGTACATAAAAGTCCCTTGCCGTCATGAGACAAACTCTCAAGCACGTAGTCAGTTTCATGGACCTTGCTAAATGCTGATGCACCCTTGTTTAATACATAAATGGCGTGCTGATCATGATAGTAGAGCCCAGCACTAGAGACATGCATTCCGCGAATATTTTCCGACGTCTCAAATGTCTCCGTACTTCCTGTTTCAGGGGACACAAGAAATAATTCCTTGCCCCCTACCTGCACCGCAATGACGGTATCGTCGATCCACATACAGGACAAAGATTTGCCCTTCTCAAGTTCGTAGTGTTTCAGGTCAAGTAGCTCCCCTGATTCCAAATGCAGCAAGTGCAAGTTATCCGTATTAAACAGCAACAACCGCTTTTCATCCGGACTTAAAGCACCGCCACGAAGTCCGTGAATAGGACTCTTAAATGATTGAGTCACTGCTTTTACAACAGGATCAACAAGGAAAACCTCTCCACTATGATCGCCCACTATAAGCCTTGTCCCGCTACCATTCCATAAAACGAAACGTGGTCGCAACTGCGGCAGATCAATAAGCTCATGTTCACCAGCACTGGCGTGATTTACCAATTGCCACTCCCAAGTGCGCTTATTTTCAGGACACTGATTTAAAAGCTCGCGCGCGGCAGCATGGTCATATTGTCTTCTGGCCGATTCTGCCTGGGCAATCAGAGCAAAATACGCCCCATCTTCTGCTTGCTGTTTTGCGGCACTGGCTTCAAGCAGTGCGCGTCCTGCACGCTCCTGCTCAAAAGCGCTGTTCTGTATAACAAAAAATATAACAATTGGTGCGATAATACCACATACAAGCGAACTTATATATAAGCACTTTAATTTTATACGACGCGCTCTTTGTTCCGAGAGCCTAAGCCGTGCTTCCCGCTCTATCGCTAAACCGACATCACCGCAAGCCGTTGATAGACTTATGGCTAAGTGGAAATCATCCTGACCCAAAGCTGCTTCTGCATATGCGCGGTGAATTTTTTCTCGTATGCCAGTAAATTGTGGATTTTCCGGCCACAGCTGCCTTGCCTCATCAGCGAGATGCAGGGACTTGTCATAATCTATCAGGCGACCCTGTGCCTGATTACTAATTTCAATTGCCCGCTCAAGTAATTTATCACTTGCACGCTGTTGGCGACATGCACGAATCGCATCACGAAAATGCACTGCACTTGGGTATCGGTCTTCGGGCTTGTTAGCCATCGCCTTTAAGGCGATAGCCAATAATTCCGCATCTACAGATTCATCAACTTCAACAATGACATTCTTTGCCGCATTCATCATACATGATTGAATTGACTTTCCGTCATGCGGGGTTTTTCCAGTGAGAAATCTAAAAAGCATAGCACCTAATAAATAGGTATCGGTCGCGGGGCCAATATCCTCTTCACTCAGCAAAACCAATTCAGGTGGCATATAAGCAGGCGTTCCACCAACTTTTGCGTCCGGTGAAAGTGGTCGCGCCTTTTCATCAGTTGCGGCACGGCGCATCGCAAGGCCCCAATCGACCAATAGATTTTCGCCGTGAGCACCAATCATAATATTTGCTGGTTTCAAATCACAGTGAATAACGCCCTTACTATGTGCATACGCAAGTCCATCGGAAATACTTAATAGTATTTCAAGATTGGTTTCCAAGTCGTTACGATCAATACTCGTATCCCAACTTTTGCCCTGCACCATTTTCATGGTATAAAAAGGGCTTCCCTGCTCATCACTTCCTAATTCATACACGGGAATAATATTAGGGTGCTCTAACAGTCCTGTTACTGCAGCTTCAGCAATAAACAACTCATCCAATTCAGGTGATTGCCCTCTATCAACGCGGCGCTTCTTTAACGCAACAGTTCTACCCAAGCTGCATTGTTCAGCAGCATAAACGATCCCCATGCCACCGAGGCCGATCTCGCTGCCAATTTTATAATCGTGATCTATTGCAGTAGCATCCGCGGTGGACAGATCCTGCACACGGCGGGTTGGGGCACTACTCAATGACCGTGATAACCCCGTGCCCTCCGACATAGAAAGTACAGTTTTTTGCGTGGCTAAATCTTGCGAAGCAGCCTTGACCCTTGGTGAATCGTCAACGACAAGCGTCTCCGCAGCACCAAGCTCTGTCTGAGAACGCGTGATCTGTGTTTCCGCTAACTCAGCTTCAGTAACCGTGCTTACTGCAACAGTGGCTTGGATAGTTTCCTCAGGGCCAATGTCCAAACTAAAACTTTCTACCCATGCTGGATCTATAACAATATCATCATCGTTCATTAACGACGAGTGTATATTTGAGAATCGGCTTGCAAAGACTCCGTCAGAGATCCGCAACACCAACATTCACAGCAAACTGTTGTCAAACTACTTAATGAGGATTTATTAACGACCCCATGGGGATTTTTTTGGGCCGCCGGCTGATCCGCCGTTTGGCTTGCGCTTGGGTTTTGGGCGGCGCTTTCCTGCAATAGGCTCGGTTGAACCTTTTTCTCGTTTCTTCTCGCGCTCCTTGCTGGCAGCGGAGCCGCGACGATTGTCCACGCGATGGTTTCTTGGATCAGTTTGGCGTCCACCAGCAGGCTCAGCATCCTGATAGCCGCTCGCTTTGCCTACTGGAATGCGCTGATCTAATAACTTTTCAATCTTGCGTAGTAACTTCACCTCTTCTTCGCTAACCAAGGATACGGCGTGTCCACTAGCGCCTGCACGCGCTGTGCGTCCGATGCGATGCACATAATCCTCTGACACATTTGGCAATTCATAATTAACCACATGCGGCAGCTCTTTAATATCCAAACCGCGTGCAGCAATATCAGTTGCTACCAGCACACGAATGCGGCCAGCTTTAAATTCAGATAAAGCACGCGTACGTGCATTCTGGCTCTTATTACCATGAATGGCAGATGAAGTAATATTATAACGGCTTAATCGTTTGCATAAACGATCCGCACCATGCTTGGTGCGCGTAAATACGAGAACTTGTTCCCATTTACCTTTTTGAATTAAATGTCGCAGCAGTGCCGGCTTATCACTTTTCTCGGCTCGGTACACCTGCTGCTCAACTAATTCAGCAGCCGTATTACGCGCGGCCACTTCTACCGATATAGGGTTGTGCAGAAGCTGGTCAGTTAAGGTGCGGATTTCATTCGAGAATGTAGCTGAAAACATTAAATTCTGACGTTTCGGAGGCATTAATTTTATAATTCTACGAATATCGTGAATAAAACCCATGTCCAACATACGGTCGGCTTCGTCTAAAATAAGCACTTCGATATTCGCCAAACTCACGGCATGCTGACTATGCAAATCCAACAGTCGCCCCGGTGTGGCTACCAATATATCCAAACCACGACGCAATGCCGATATTTGCGGGTTAATGTTCACCCCGCCAAAAACCTCTGCGCTACGCAAGGATAAATGCTTGCCGTAGGTCTTCACACTTTCGCCAACTTGAGCAGCTAGCTCTCGTGTGGGCGTCATTATCAGTGCACGCAATGGTCGTTTATCGCTGCCCTGTCGCTTACCGCCCGCACCTTGATCTGCAAGGAGCTGCAACAAGGGTAAGGTAAAGCCTGCTGTTTTACCCGTGCCGGTCTGTGAAGCCGCAATCACGTCGCGGCCGCTCAGGATTGCAGGAATTGCCTGCGCCTGAATCGGAGATGGTGTTGTGTAGCCTTTTTCACGGATCGCTGTTAATAGCGCATCGGAAAGGCCAAGATTATCGAATGACATAGTCTGTTGTTACTTATATTGAAGGGAGTTTGCTATTAATTAACGAAAACGTCGTAGCGCAATCGGGTTCAGCCTTCTCCATTAACCTTCAATATCAGA
>CBDUFM010000207.1:0-5774 GCA_965366325.1 uncultured bacterium | reverse complement strand
TATGGCTGAATCTGAAGCCGCAAGCACCCACATGCAAAAGCCAACACATCAGAGCTGCTGCTACGATGCCTGTGGGCGGGTACCCCCTGCTTCGATACGAATTGCCGCTGCCTGCGCCTCTAGGCCCAAGCGCGCCGCCAAGAAACAATGCTCTTGTGTCATCGCATGCTCAGTTCGTGCTATACAGTCTTTGATGAGCTCACCAAAGAATGGAAATCCAACTTGGCCAGCTACATGAAAATGCTCTTCCTTATCACCGTTTACCAAAAACACATGGTCCCCACCATTATCGTTGCAGACATCCACATATTTACGTACTTCGATATAGCCCTCTGTGCCGAGCAGGAATAAACGTCCATCACCCCAAGTCCGTAATCCATCCGGCGTAAACCAATCCACACGATGATAACCGATCGCACCATTATCACCGACCAAGGTCCATTGTCCAAAATCTTCTAATTCAGGATATTCCGGATTGTCATAATTCGCCACAGCCGCGTGTAAGATATTGCCCTGCTTCGCGCCAGTAAAATAGAGGAACTGCTCAATCTGATGACTACCAATATCGGTGATAATGCCGCCATATTGCTCTTTATTAAAAAACCAATCTGGACGTCCTGATGCATTTAATCGATGCGGGCCGAGACCGATGACCTGCAACACACGTCCAATCGCACCTTTTTTCACCAGATCACCAGCAAAAACCGCACTCTCAACCTGGAGTCGCTCACTGTAATACACCATATATTTTTGCTTTGTTTCCGCACAAACTTTTTGCGCCTCTTCTAATTGCGCAAGCGAGGTAAACGGTGATTTATCCGTAAAATAGTCTTTACCACTTTGCATGACACGACAACCAAGTGCGCCACGAAGGTTTGGAATCGCTGCGGCTGCTACTAATTTAATTGCTGGGTCATTTAATACTTCATCAAGCGATTTAGCGACGTGTACGCCGGGAAATTTATCAACGAAACCCTGAACCTTTGCTGGATCTGGATCATAAACGCTTTTTAAAGTCCCACCGGCTTCTATTAATCCATTGCATTGGCCAAAAATATGTCCGTGATCCAAATGCACAGCTGCAAATTCAAATTCTCCGGGAGCCACTACAGGATTAGGTTTTCCTTGTGGGGCATAATTCATTCCATCGGCACTACCTGACATACATCACTCTTTCTCTTTAAAGTAATTCAAAGCATTTGTTTATTGGGCTAAAATTTCATCAATGGCACTCAGTTCGTCTTTGCTAAAAGTCAGCTTATTCAAACACGCCACACAATCCTCAACTTGACTGACTTTACTCGCTCCGATCAACACCGAGGCCATGATTTTGTGACGCAGCACCCAAGACAACGCCATCTGCGCCAGACTTTGCTTGCGTTTTTCCGCAATCTCATTTAAGGCACGAACCTTGGACAGAACCTCTTCTGTTACTTGTCCCTGTTGTAAAAAGCTGTGCTCCTTTGAAGCACGTGAATCAGCTGGTATTCCCTGCAAATATTTACTGGTTAACAAACCCTGGGCCAAAGGACAGAATGCAATCCCGCCGACCTGCACATCCTGCAATGTCTCCAAAAGGCCGTTCTCAGCACCACGGTTTAACATACTATAGGCATGCTGATGAATAAGGCAGGGCGTGCCGAGATCTCGCAATACACGGACCGCCTGCAAGGTTTCCTCTGGTCCGTAATTAGAAATACCAACGTACAAGGCTTTGCCGCTGCGCACAATCGCATCCAAGGCGCCCATACTTTCTTCAATGGGTGTATGCGCGTCTGGTCGATGATGATAAAATATGTCTACATAATCCAAACCCATGCGTTTGAGGCTTTGATCTAAGGACGAGATAAGATATTTGCGTGAACCAAAATCACCATAAGGCCCAGGCCACATTGTGTAACCAGCCTTTGTTGAAATAATAAGTTCATCTCGATAGGGCTTAAATTCCTTGGCCAAGATGCGCCCAAAACATTCTTCTGCGGATCCGGGCGGTGGACCATAATTATTCGCCAAATCAAAATGCGTTATGCCCAAATCAAAGGCACGGCACAAAATATCACGGCCCGTTTCAAAGGTATCAACAGCACCAAAGTTATGCCACAAGCCTAAAGACACTTGTGGAAGCTTGAGTCCGCTATCGCCGCAATGCTTATAGCGCATCTGCTCATAGCGTTTGTCGTCGGCCTTATAAACCATGTCTAGTCCTCACCACGGGATAACGATTGTCCGCAAAATGTATCGTGTTACTGATCTCGCAAAAGTGTTGCTGCTTCAATCGCCCCATAGGTAAAGATCATATCAGCCCCAGCACGACGAAGCGAGGTTAGGCTCTCTAATAAACAACGATCATAATCTATCCAGCCATTGGCTGCCGCCGCTTTAAGCCTCGCATATTCACCTGACACATGATAAGCCGTCACCGGTAACGCCGTCATGCCACGCACCGCGCTAATCACATCTAAATACGGCAAACCTGGTTTCACCATGATCCAATCGGCGCCTTCCGCCTCGTCTAATGCGACCTCACGAATCGCCTCGCGCACATTGCGTGGATCCATTTGATAGGTTTTCTTATCACCAGAACGCGGCGCCGAATCAAGAGCATCACGAAACGGGCCATAAAAAGCCGAAGCGTATTTAACACAATAACTACAGATAGCGACATCGTGATAGCCGTGTTCATCCAAGGCATCACGTATCGCTACAACCCGTCCATCCATCATATCTGACGGCGCCACGACGTCTGCACCTGCCGCTGCTTGTGCAACTGCCATTGCAGCCAAGACCGGCAGGCTTTCATCATTGACGATTTCATCACCACGAACCAAGCCGTCGTGACCGTCACTGGAATACGGATCAAAAGCAACATCAGTAATAATCAACGCTTCAGGCACTGCAACTTTAATGGCGCGCACACAACGTTGCAATAAACCATCTGGATTCGCACTTTCCGTAGCCATCGTGTCCTTGCAGCTGTCGTCCAAGGCCGGAAATAATGCAACACCACGAACTCCAAGAGCTGTAGCTTTACGCACCTCTTCAACCAATAAATCAATGCTCAAACGGTACTGCCCCGGCATAGACGCAATGGCGACGCGATGCTGCTCACCCTCATGGACAAACATTGGTAAAATTAAATCGTGAGCTTGTAGTCTTGTTTCGGCAATGAGATCTCGCATTGCTGACGAACGACGATTACGTCTTGGGCGTATACGCATAAAAAACTTTCGTCCTGTTATTCAATATTTAATAGCAATTAAGGAATATCATCTTGCTCGACAGCATCAGCTTCAGGAATTTGTAATGCGGCAGTGGGCACAGCCTTCTTTTCTGCATGAGCTTCCTGGGGGTCAATACCGTGCTCAGACCAGTAGCGCACTGGCAGATATCTAACCAAGTGATCACTATCA
The DNA here is from genome assembly GCA_965366325.1 of uncultured bacterium. Taxonomy (GTDB): domain Bacteria; phylum Planctomycetota; class UBA11346; order UBA11346; family UBA11346; genus JANQLF01. The sequence continues at coordinate 2,364 of CBDUFM010000207.1, read as the reverse complement.
CGGGCAAGGACTTGAATTTGATTTAAACCCTTATGCAGCGGGACGTCCAAATGAAATACTCCATCTTTAATTTCCGCTGCAGTACTTAGCTTCACCTTGTCTTTATCTAAAAATGCGGTCACAAAATCCAGATTATCGTCTTCAATGGCAACTTGAATGTGCAATTTATGCTCATCAGCACTAAGCGATGCGAGGGTTAGTTGTGGCTTGCGTAAACTGGCACCAGTTATCTCAACATCTAAGGGCAAATCAAAGCGGTAACTGAGACCTTCACGGTATTGACCAATACCAGCTTCTTCAAACTGCTCCTCGATAAATAAGTCTAATTCTATCTTGCTGTCATTGTTAACAATCTTTTTCGTGCGTAGCGCCAAAGCACTTAATATAGTCAGCGGCACTTCAACTACTTGTTCAGCCCCGGCCTCAATCGCATCTAACTTCCAACGCCCTTCACCCAACTGCACAAATCGATTATCGCTTTTACTCATTAAGAGCGTAACCGGGGCAGAACTCACGTTGCCTTCATTTTTAATCGTAATGATTAATTTTTCTTGGCGATCTTTTTGAACGCGGCCGTCAGCTGATTCCAGTTTCCACGTCACATGAAACTGAGGCCTACTTTCATTTATAATCTCTATCTGAGCAGAGGCACTGGCAATGACTTCCTTGCGCCCCTGCTGATACAAATCAGCCGTCAACCGCTCTTGCCCAGAAAACAAACGCGGTGGCACACGATAAGCCATCGAGCCATGCGCCACACCCTTTGCTCCTACTGATCCGATTAAAATTTCTTCTTCCCAGAATGGACTAGAGGGATCCTCACGATCTCGACGAATCACAGCATACAAACGTCCAACATCAACATCACCGACGTTACTTACTTCAAATTTCAACTCTTCTTTTACCCCAGCATGCAGGGTCATGGGTCCAGCAAAACGCAAGCTGATGGCGTCAGGATTGAAGGTATCGAGCGCACCCCATTGAGCCACGGCACCGTGTTCAGACAACGCTTTTGCCAGGTCCTCAGCCTCTTGCTTAGCACGTTCAGCGATCGGTTGTTTCAGCAATTCAATAATAAGATCGCCGTAATTACTGATATCTGCTTCGCTCAGTCGATCCTCTGCTTCTGCTGTTTTGAGTGCGGCAGCAATCAGATCTATAGCCAATTGTGCCTCTTGATCTGGGGTAAATTTTGGACCTGCTGAAATATAATGTGTACGCAACGACTCTAAATCTTCGTATTCTGCCAACCAGCTCAAATGGTAGGCTGCATCATGCACATAGTTGTCATGTGATTGTAAGGCGAATTCTGCATCGGATTCACTGGAGCGCGAGAAAGGCAAGAGATCAACCGACCCATCTTCCTTAATGCCGTGGCGCAATAATTCGATATCGGGCATAATGCCAACCCCTTGAATCGACACGCCATCCTTCAACTGATATTCTTGCACCGTGAATTTAAATATACTTTGATTTTTTAAGGGGCGATACTGCTGCACCGATCCCTTACCGTAGGATGTACGCCCAATAACTGCGGCGCGGTTATTCTGCTGTAATGCACCAGCTAAAATTTCGGCTGCACTTGCACTTGATGGTGAAACCAACACCAACATCGGAACATCGAGGATGCTTATATTGTCTTTACTAGAATTTTGGATGTATGGTTTTTGGCCTTTAGAAACGGTACGTACAATTTCCTTATCGGATGGCAAAAACATATCACTAATAATTTTCGCCTTATCCAAGCGACCACCACCATTAAAGCGAAGATCCAAGACCAAACCCATAACCGGGTTATCCATATCGCGATCCCAAGCATACAGCACATCGCGCAACATTTTATCCGCATTTTTATTAAATTCATCCAAACGCACATAGGCAATGTCACCCTGACGATGTGCTTGTAAAACTTCTACACGGACCAAATCCCGCACGACTTCGATGACAATTAAATCTTTTTCTCCAGCGCGCTCGATAGTCAGTGCCACCTTGGTGTTGCGCGGGCCCTTAATACGAGAAACTGATTCAGATAAGCTGAGACCAGCGGTTTTTTCGCCATCAACACGAACAATTTTATCACCATCACGCACACCAGCCTTTTCCGCTGGGCGTCCTGGCATCACGCGATCAATTTTTACCAGACCGTCTTCTTGGCTTAAGTAAGCACCGATGCCAAAAAATTCACCCTCTAAATCATCTTGAAATTCACTTGCTGGTTTGGGTGGGAAAATAACCGTATGTGGATCCAAGGTTTGCAAGGCACCATTGTACATGGCGTACACCATCGCACTGCGTTCATCATCGTTATATTCAACACGCTTTAACAACAATTCCTGTAAGCGCGCAAAAATGTCAGTCAAATCA
>CBDUFM010000206.1:0-5788 GCA_965366325.1 uncultured bacterium | reverse complement strand
AATATGTGGTGTTGGCTGTAATAAAATTGTATCAGCGCCACGTTCATTCATCGCCGCAATAAAACTCGTCATTTGTTCAGTATAGGCTGCAATCGGCACACCTGCAGCCTGATCATTTAAACCATACATACATAAAGCGAGATCGACACCGTCCGCACACTCCGCGTCCAAATTACGCAGCGTCGCATCAATCGAACAACCCGGATGCGCGGCCATACGCACAGCAATATGTTTATTGCCCGTAGTACGCTGCAGCATCGCTGCCAAAAAAAATGGATAATCACCAGTCCCTGTTACCGAATCACCAAAAGCAACGACGCGAATCGGCTCACCGGCCAGTAAGCGCTGGCCGCAGCGTGGCAAGGCAGCCATGACTGCTGCTGGGTCCAAGGCATCTGGTACATTGAGCGCCACAAAACGTCGCTCCTCATCGGCAATCCGCAAAACATGAATACCCGGACCAAGCGGCCTAATTGCAACGCTAGCATCAGCGGCTGGCTCAACCTGCATTGCTTGCGGATCACGCGGCTTTGCCAATGGGTTTAACTGCGTTACTTGCGCCAACGTTGCTGACACTGCCGTCCCAGTGCTGACTGGCAGATCTGCTAGTAAGATGGTTCCATCAGCCCAACACCACGGATCGGCGGCCTGCTCGACAGCGGCCAGATTCACAAGCAACGCGCTGCACAGCGCACACAACAGCAGGATACGCATCAGCATAGCCGCCTCCTCTGATACACTTTTAGCACGTATATTCTAAATCAGCAAGACAATTATCGCTCGCTGCATGCACACATCCCAAAATACGTTGCAGCTCTAACTCAGCGCGGCGCTCAACAGCAGCTAGCTGCGCAGGAAGGCCTCCAGCTTCTCCAACAAGGCACTGTCTTCCTCATAAAAAATAGTCGGACACGGCTCCTTGCCACCAATAACAACACAGAGCAGCTGCGCCAACCGCAGATCGGGCGCAGCGGCCCAGGTCTCAGCTAACTGAGTAAGCAGCGCTTCTTGTATACCAGGTTCTCTTTGCGACATCTGAATTCCCCTGCCTTAACAGCATTTAAAAGCCACTACACAATGCAACGAAGTACCCAAGATCATCCCGCTCAGATTAACGGAACTGCGCGAAACGTGGCTCGGCAGCATACCATTGGTCATGGTATTTCCGTAAAATCTTACGCCTCATAAATCTTCATCATTATTGCTCGGCGCCACCCAATCAGGAAAGTCATTCGCAATGCCGCTTGCCCGACTTGTTGAATGCATTATTAATAAATTGTTCATGCGTTCATAGATCAGCCCACCACCAAGAACAAAAGCAATAATCGTTAGCACCAGGACACTGCGACGGCAGCGAGGAACGAGTAGTGCTATATGCATTGCTAAATAACAAATAGACAACGCCCATGGGAACCAAGCAATAGCATCATACAATATACCACCGCCACACAGCTCAAATAGGTCGCTTAAAAATAGCATAACGCCCAACAGCGATGTCATGATGCAAATCGGCTGTGCAATCTGCATTGCATGCGCGCGAGTGTGCTCTCTCGCCATCCCATAGCAAAGTACAATCAACAACGCCAAGGCGTGAGCGGTATAAAAATAATAGCAGATTTGATAGAACATAATTCCAAGAACCCCTATTTAAGCACGCTGCGCCAATCTAGTAAACAGTCCAGCACAATCAATCGAAGTGACACAGGTGTCCTCGGAACGCCTGAGCTGTCAGAATAAGCAGTCTAGCCCATTACATTGGGATTGCGCCGATAGGCCGCTGGGCTTTGGCCGATTTCGGCTTTAAACACGCGGCCAAAATAATTGGCGGAGCTGAAGCCACAGTCGCTAGCGATGGCAGCTAAGTTTAAGGTACCAGCCTCAAGCAGGCGGCGAGCGCGGCGTAGACGTAATTGAATAATAAACTGACTCGGGGTCATGCCGAATTCTTGTTTAAAGCTACGTGTCAGCGCCTCGTGGGTCATGCCTAATTCTTTGGCGTATTGAGCCAAGGAAATATCTTCACGAAAATGCTGGGTAATTTTCTTCTGTAGACGCGCGGCCTTACTGCCACCACTGACACGACCACGCGCAGCCTCGATACAGTGTACGTATAATTGGTAGCCCATTAAAGATTCGCGCAGGCCCGTTTGCTGCCCCTTATTAAAGGCTTCAATTAATTGATGTAATTCAGTTGCGATTTGCGGACGGCCACGAATATCAACAACCGGTGCGACGGCGATTTGATTCGGTAGCAAAGAAAATTCGGAGGCACAGTACAAACTAATAAATTGAAATTCCCAGGGCTCACCGTCGCCCTCGTAGCAATAACGATAAGGCCCTGGCCGTTCGATAATAAATAAATGTCCTGCCGGAACAGTGAAGCGCTGTTCACCGACATAGATAACGCCCACACCGCGCAGGCTGTACTTGATCAAAATTCGGCGTGGTCCCATTTGATCAGACGAGACCACATTCACATAGTCACGACTGCACTTGGTCTGATGACCCGCGGCGTACAAACTAAGCGGTGGCGTCCATGGGCTGATCTGTATCATATCAAATTTGTGCTATCCTGATCAAATACTAACCCTATTACCGTATTTTTCTATAGTTAATATGCACACATAACCAACTCAGGAACATCAAAATAGTATAGGAATTGATATGAGCAGCGATACCGCACAGACCCCAAAAGACCAGAAGAAGAAAAACGTTCTCTTTCTCACCAGCGACCAACAACATTGGTTTACGCTGGGTTTTCAAAACCCGGAAGTGAAAACACCAAATCTCGATCGCCTCGCTGCGAGCGGCACCACGTTCAAGCGCGCCTACACAGTAAACCCAACCTGCACCCCAACACGGGCCAGCTGGATCACCGGCACCTATCCATCACAGCACGGCGCCTATTCACTCGGCACCAAATTAATGGAAAATGTGCCTGTGGTTGGTGACAATTTTATCGACAACGGCTACCGTACTGCGCTCATTGGCAAAGCACATTTTCAACCGCTGACTTCAACTGAAGAATATTCCAGCCTCGAATCCTACCCGGTGATGCAGGACCTCGATTTTTGGAAAAACTTTAGCGATAAATTTTATGGCTTTCAAGATATTGAATTAGCGCGCAACCACACCGACGAGGCCCACGTGGGGCAGCACTATGCGATTTGGATGCAGGAAAAAGGCTTTGATACCTGGCGCGATCATTTCTTGCCACCCACCGGCACCAAAGAACGCAGCAAGGGCACTTGGGGTATTCCCGAAGAATACCATTACGATGCGTGGATTGCCGATCGCACCAATGCCAAATTAGAAGAATATAAAGCCAACGGTGAAAATTTTTATTTATGGGCGAGCTTTTTTGACCCACACCCACAATACCTCGTCCCCGCACCCTGGGATAAAATGTATGATCCGAAACAAGTCAGCGTCCCCAAAATGAAACCCGGTGAACATGATAAAAACCCACCGCATTTTCAAAAAACCCAAGAACAAAACCCAAGCTTCAAAGAGTATGTCGAAGAAGACGGCAACGGCATGCACGGCTTTCATTGTCACCTGCATGATGATGACGAACTCGCCCAAGATATTGCGACGTATTACGGTATGATTTCCTTAATGGATAAATACATTGGCAAGATTCTCGACAAACTGGACGAACTTGGCCTGACCGAAGAGACACTGGTGGTCTTCACTACCGATCACGGTCATTTCTATGGTCACCACGGCCTCATTGCTAAGGGTGCCTTCCACTACGAAGACATGGTGAAAATTCCAATGATCGCGAGCATGCCCGGTGCAATTGCCGCAGGTGTTGAATCCGACAAGCTACAATCAAATGTGGATATGGCGCCAACTTTTCTCGCCGCTGCGGGCATTGAAATTCCGCGCAGCATGACCGGGAAAAACCTCTTACCGGAATGGTGCGGCGAAGTTGAACAAACGCGTGATCATGTTTTGGTAGAAAACCATCATCAACCCACCACAGTGCACTGTAAGACCTATATTAACCAGCGTTATAAATTGACCGTATATTTTAATCAAAATTACGGTGAATTATTCGATCTACAGGAAGACCCTGGTGAATATACTAATTTATGGGCCGAGGACTCGGCACAGCAGCTCAAGGCCGAGCTTACGCAGCAGCTCTTATTTGCTGAAATGGGCAAGGAACCCATGCCGATGCCGCGCATTGCTGGCGCTTAAACAAAAGCGCAGTACACGCCCACCCCCGAACCCGTTGTCAACACATGGCAACGGGTTTGTTGCGTTGTAAACTCCCATTATGAGCCAACACCACATTCGCATATCGCATAAAAATCCACGCTACTGGTCGGTTAACGATCAAACGACTTTGTTAATTGGCGGCAGCCGTGAAGACAATCTATTTCAATGTACTGGCGAAGAGCTCATCGCGCATCTTGATGAGATGCAAGCCATTGGCGCTAATTATGTGCGCTGCACCATGTCTGCGCGCGATCCTGGCGATGTCCAACCCCATGGCAAAAATAGCGACACTGGTTTATACGATTTAAATTTCTGGGGCGTCGAGTATTGGCGTCGCTTGGATTTCTTTCTCGCCGAGACCGACAAACGAGGCATCATCGTGCAAGTTGAACTATGGGATCGCTTTGATTTTAGTCGCGCATTTTGGCTGCAAAATTCATTCCATCCCGACAACAATTGCAGTTATGGCGCTGAAGAAATTGGCTTTGAGCGCGAATACCCCGATCATCCTCTGCACAATAAACAGCCATTTTTCTTTTCTGTTCCCGCACTCCAGCACAAGCGCTTATTACTCCGCCATCAACATGATTACATTAATAAATTACTGAGTCACTGCTTCGCCTATGAGCACCTGCTCTATTGCATTGACAATGAAACCACCGCCGACCCTGCCTGGGGCGCGTATTGGGCGCGCTTTATTCAAGACGCCGCACGTAAAATCGGCAAGACTATTTACTGCACCGAAATGTGGGACGATCACGATATTCGCAGCGACATGCACAAGCGCAGCATTCAACATCCAGAATTATATCAATTTTTAGATTTTTCTCAGAATACGCACGTCGAGGGCCAAGCCCACTGGGATCATCTCATCCACGTCAGCAGCGCTGTGCAACCCGCGCGACCAATTAACAATGTAAAAATATATGGCGGCGCAGCGAACACCCACAAAGACAGCCAACACGCGGAAGAGTGCTTCTGGCGCGGTATCTTCGCCGGACAAGCCAGCGCCCGCTTTCATCGCCCACCCATCGGTCTCGGCCTGAGTGAACTCGCCAGCATGCACCTGCGCAGCATGCGCAGCGTCGAGGCCTGCTTCAGTGATTTCTTTAAAGGCAAAGCACAGCCCAGCATCCTCCAAACCCAAGCAAACAACGCCTTTGCCTTTGGCGTACTCGGCTCCTGCATGGCGATCGTTAATCTCCAAGCCGCTGCGTTTAGCGTCGATTGCAGCAGCTTTCGCCGCCCTGAGCTGCGCTGCTTAGACATTCGTCGCCATCAGTGGCTGGATCAGCGCGACTGCTACTGTCAGGTCGACCTGCGCCATGCTGTCTTTAGCATTGAGCCCCAATCCGCGTTCTTAGTTTTCGTGGTCACGGAGTGCCAAGGCCTGAGCTAGCCCGCCTGCCTGCGTCTCAAACAGAGCAGCCGATCCAGCACGGGCACAGGCCAATGCCCTAGACACATAGCGCTGTTTTTAGAGCCCGCATGCATTGACTATGTGCGAAAATACGGTATCCGATTCTCTCATTTTAAGAGAGGAACAGGCATGTCAGGAAAA
>CBDUFM010000205.1:0-5791 GCA_965366325.1 uncultured bacterium | reverse complement strand
AGAGTTTGACGGTGGCGGCAGGCGCCATCAGATTTGAGAATCTATGTTTTGCTTATGATGATGTGCCTGTCATAAAAAATTTCAGTGTTTCGATTCCAGCGGGCGCGACAGTTGCTGTGGTTGGCTCAACGGGTGCGGGGAAGACTACCTTGGTGTCGCTGTTGCTGCGTTTTTATCAAGCGGGTTCAGGTCGTATTTTAATTGATGAGCACGATATTGCTCAAGTACGTCAGGAGTCATTGCATAAAGCGATGGGCATGGTGTTTCAAGAAACGTTTTTATTTTATGGTAGCATGGCGGACAACATCGCTTATTCGCGTCCACAGGCCTCACGCGAAGAAATTATTACAGCTGCACGTATGGCCAATATTCATGAATTTATAGATGGCTTGCCAGAGGGTTACGATACTTTGGTTGGCGAGCGTGGTGTTAAATTATCCGGCGGCCAACGTCAACGACTTGCGATTGCTCGTATGATTCTCAAGGATCCTAAAATTGTCATCTTGGATGAAGCGACCAGCGCGGTAGATAATAAAACCGAACGTCAAATTCAAGACAGTCTCGACCGTCTCATGGAAGGGCGTACAGCCATCGTTATAGCACATCGACTCTCCACCATTCGTAATGCCGATATGATCTTGGTCATGGACAAGGGTGCGCTCATAGAATCAGGTACACACCAACAACTCATAGAAAAAGACGGTCATTACGCCCAGCTACACGCTTTAGCCGAGGTCTAGCTATAAATCTACGGGCTATTGCGGCTGTTGCGGTAGTCGCGTGGTGAGAGGCCGACGCGTTGTTTGAATTGGCGTGCGAAGTGTGGGGCATCAGCATAATGTAGTTCTGCGGCGATGCTGGCGATGGGCATGTCTGTGTTGAGGAGGCGGTCGCGGGCGCGGTCGATACGTTGTTGCACATACCAGTCTTGCGGACAGATGCCGGTGCTGTCAGTAAAGCGTCGTCGAAAGGTGCTGACGGCCATACCTTGTTTACGTGCACAGCTTTCTTGCTTGTAGCCCTGCGCGAGATCATTTTTTGCGGCTTGAATCCATGCTGGTTCGGGACTGTTGGCATCGGCTGGCAGAATATTCAAGAGCATCTGTTCTAAGAGATTAATCGCTCGTTGCTGTTGCCAGAGATTATGATCGTACATCAGCTTGTGGAGTCTGCGCCAATCGGCGGCGTGCGCTTCGGGGTCGGCAATCGAGATCGGTTGCTCTGGCCATAGGCCATCGGCGCGCCACTCATCGAGAAGTGGCCCGGTAACAGCGACGTAAAAATGATGCCACGAGCGAGCGATTGGCTTAAAAAATACATGTGGCCCTGGGTTGCAGGGCCAGACGGCTGGTTCTGCTAAGTGATGTCGTTGACTATTGTAGTGAAGCGTGATGCCACGTTTGTGGGTGTATTGCAGGCTGCTGTAGCCAATAAAGCGCTTATCAACGATAGCAGTGCACTGTTGTGTTTCGCCACCATGTAGAAATTGTAGGCCTGTGCGCATGTGAGCGAATCATACAAGTTATTCCAATCTAATTCAATTACATTTATTTGTTGGCGATATAATGAGAGCTCTTCTTACATAAAGAAAGGCGTGCTCTATGTCACCGATTGCTATTGAAAACTCTGGAATCTTACACCCTTTGCTGCGCGAGGGCTCTGATGCTGCGCAGTGGCTTAATCAGCGTCTGCATGAATACCACGAACAGGGTTATACTGTTTTGAAAAATCTACTAAATCCTGAAATAATTGAGCACCTTAAGCAGGAGGTGTTGGCCGTCCTGCAAGCGCGTAATCTTCCAGATTCCTACCTAGCACAGAGCAGTGAGTATTTGCAGGGCTCTTACTTGGATCGCTTAAATAATGGCTCGGAATTACGTACATTAATTGAAGATTTTTTGGGTGGCGTCTCTTCCTTATATTTGCCATTTACAGCGGTGAAGGGTGCCCACCAGGGTGGCTTTAATTTTCATCAAGATAATAATTACACCTTACATGAAGGGCCATCGTGTAATTGTTGGATTGCACTTGGGCCATGTACTAAAGAAAATGGCTGTTTGCAATTAGTGCCGCATAGCCATGAGCACGGCACCGTGGCAAGTAAGGCCATGTTCATAGACGAGCATGGCAATGAGAGCCACCGCACTGTTGCTGAGGCCCCAGAGACAGGGGATGACATTGAATTAGAGCCCGGCGATGCGGTATTATTTTCGCGATTAACGGTCCATGGTTCCGGACCCAACGTGACTGACAGCGCGCGGATTGCCTATGCGGTGCAATTTCATCGCAATGATACCAAGTGGTACAATCCAGAAACAAAAACCTGGGCGCTGCTCAAGGATTCGCAGCGTTGGGACGTGGGCCCTGTTAGCTCATTTAGTGATATTGCAGGTGTTGGTGAATAATGTGAATTGCGCTGTAGTCGATTGAAGGCGGCTATAGGTAAACTGACCTGAAAGAACATTCACCCCGCCGCCAAATATATTGGTAGCGGGGTTTCTTCATGAATAGGTTGTTTTTTGCGATCAATTGTTTGCTGTTTCTTGTTTTGTTTTTGAGTCTGTGTTTACAGGCGGGCAGGGAGTCAGCTGTGGAAAAGGTTAAGCAGGTTGCGGAGGCAGCGCAGATTGATGGCGATGCGGTAAGTTGTCAGAGCTTTGGGCCGCAACGGTGGTTGCTCAGTTTCCCTGATGCAATGCAAACACCGCAGCAAGTAGAACTTGGGCAGGATGTGGATCCTGCGCTGATTAAGCTGACGCCAGAGCAGCCTTATGCGCTGCGGTGGAGAAACGAGACACAGTTGCTGCTTGAGCTTGAGTCGGGGCGAAAGGACGCGACCGCATACCATTTAGAGCTACAGCCACAGATCAGCAGTGTTGCGGGGGCGCCGTTGTTGGCGGCGCAGAAATTTGCATTGGGTGGCAAGGAGCCGCGTTTACTGGTGGCGAAGCAGAGTTTGGAGGATGAGCGCATTGGTATTTATTTACAATTTAATATGAATATAGATTTAAATCAGATTCAAGAATATATTCATGTGCGTGATCAGCTGGGTGAATCCTTGCCTTATCGCTGTCAAATACTGGATAAACGGTCCCTGCGTTTGGATATGCAGTCAGATTTTCTGGCACCGCGAACATTTGTTGTCGAGGTGAAAAAGGGTCTCGCTTCACCAGAGGGCCCGTTGCGCTTAAGCGAAGCAGAGCAATTTACGATTCGTATTGGTGAACCGTTAGTGTGCACGGATGTGGATGGTGAGCATGACCGCATACGGCTGCGTTTTAATCACAGTGTCCAGCAGGTTGATAAACGATTTTTGCGCCTTGAGTCCGTTGACGCGCCTGTCGTCGCTGGCTTAGGAGATTATACAGTGAAGCGGAATTACCGTGGGATCGATCTGCGACAGGCCCTTAGTCCGGGGGCGACCTATCGTTTGCATTTAATGAAGGGCTTTCCTGGTTATGGGCGCCAGCGCTTAGCGGCGACGCGCGTAATGGAAGTGAAAATTGATGATCGTGAAGCGGCATTGAATTTTGCTGATCAAGGATTGGTTTTATCGCGACACGCCGTGGCGGAGTTGCGTGTGAAAGGAGTTAATTGTGAACAAGCGCGCTTAGAAATCCGTGAAGTGTTTCAGCAGAACTATGTTTTTCTCTGTCAAAATTATCATCGTTTGCCACATGCAATGTACGGTCCGGTCTTGAAGAAGACGTTTCCATTGGCAGCACATGCGAATAAGGATTTTGAAACGCGCTTAGATATTGCTTCCATATTTAAGGCGAAGCCAAATGGCCTCTATGAAATTCGTTTGTTTTATGGTGATCGCTATTGGCAGAACCATAAGCGCTTAGTGCATATTACTGATCTTGGTTTATATGCACGCTTTTCCGGGCAGCAGGCTATCGTTTCTTGTCAGAGCATTGCGAGCGGTGCGGCGGTAACGGATGCCCGGTTGCGCATTTATAGTAAACAAAACCAGCTATTGGGTGAAGGACATTCAGATGAACAGGGCCTGGCTCTGATTAATTTGCGGCCAAGAGCAGACGGTGATCAGGCATTTGTCGTTTGCGCAGAGAAAGAAATTGTTGCGGCTGACGGGGTGGAGGCGAGGACTGAAATAGCTTTTATCGACGCGACTCGATTTCAGATGGGTGTTGTGCCCGGTGCGCAATCTGGTCGCAGTTATGTGGCTGCTTTACCAGGTCATCAGGCCCAAGAAGCCTATGTGTCTGTGGATCGGGGTATTATGCGCCCGGGGGGCACTGTGCATGCGTTAATTCAAGTTCGTGATCAGCGACAGGAAGCCTGTGCGGGGCAGAAGGTGTATGCGCAGATTAAAAATGCAGTGGGTGACATAAACCAAGAGGCCGTGTTAACATTAAATGAAGTTGGCGTGCAGCAGTGGAACCCTGTGTTGGCGCGCGACCAACGCAGCGGAACTTGGCATCTGCATATTTTAAATGAGCAGAAAGAATTAATCGGCAAGCAGGTATTTATCGTTGAGGATTTTGAGCCTGAACGTTTACATGCACAGGTACGCAGTGCACCGTGGTTGCGAGCAGATCAAAACCAATGCTCGGTTACGGCGCATTGGTTAGAAGGCGGCGCGGCAGAAAATGTAAAGGCAAGTTTGTTTGCGCGTTTAGATAAGGTAACGGAAGCACCGGAGGCGTGGCGGGAATATAATTTTACTGATGCGGATGCAAAAGTTCCGGGCGCTTTGAAGGAAATTACGGCTCAGACAAACAAAGATGGGATTGCTGTGTTTGAGGTGCCGATGCCAAGCTTTGATGCTGGAATACAGCAAATGCGCGCACAATTATTAGCCGAGGTGACGGGGCCTTCTGGCCGCGTGACGCGTGCCTTAGAGACGGTTTTGTTGGATCCGCGTTCGAAGCGACTTGGTGTTACATGTCATAAGGAGCTAGCCAAAATCTGTGTATTGAATCGTGATTGGACGCCCTCTCAGGACCTCGAAACCGTCACGCTACAAATTGAAGAAATGCAGTGGAATTATTATTACGAGGCGAAACACTGGCGCTGGAAAAAAGAATTGAGATTGGTGCATGAGCAGGAATTTATTGTGAGCGATGGTTTGCTGTCCTTTAATTGCCAGCCGTATTTTACTGAGCCGTATAGATTATATCGCATTACTGTCAAAACGCAGGGTGATGAACCGCTGCGCGCACGCTGCTTTAACACGGGTGCACGTGCAGCACAAAATCCACATCGATTATCGGTGACGGCACCAGCCTTTACGCAATTGGGTGCATTGCAGGAAATTAATGTGAGTGCGCCACAGGTTGGCCCAGCAATTATTAGCCTTGAGGGTGTGGAATGTTATCAAACTTTTCGCCAGGATTTAGTCTTAGGTGAGAATAAAATTTATGTGCAAATTCCCGCCGATATTCATGAGCCGAATCTGCACGTGGTCATTTGTCAGCAATTGCCACAGTTTGCTTATCAAAATCAACAGCACTGGTTGTTGGCCGCTGCACATTCGCTGCGCATACGACAGATGCCTGAAATTGGCCCTGTGCAGCATGATCTAGCGCCACGGCTTAAGCCGCGATCGCGGCAGCAGATACATATTCACATCCCAGGGGCACGTTATGCCTATCTGTCATTGGTGGATTATGGTATTCTGCAAATAACCAATCATCCCTACGCTAAGCCACGCCAGTATTTTGAAGCAGCGCGACGCATGGATTTCCGTGGTCTGGCATCGTGTATGCGTTTAATGCAGGGTGCGCGTTATGCATCGTTACCGGGCGGTGATGGTGACGATCGTTTG
>CBDUFM010000204.1:0-5799 GCA_965366325.1 uncultured bacterium | reverse complement strand
GGCCCCCTGAGCTTCACTTTGGCGCTGCCTATTTTATTCCGGCTGACGCCTCCATAAAATCCCTCGCAGTAGCTCGGACCGGCACTTGGCGTGAGCACTTTTGTTTCGGGAATTCTTCCCGGACCCTGCGCTTCGCGTTGTCGCTGCCTATTTTTACTCCGACTTCGTCTCCGTAGAAATCCCTCAAAGTATTGAGGACCGGCGCTCGGTGCGAGCATTTGGTTTTGCGGTAGCGGTTGTTGCAGGAGCTTTGCTGTGGAGGGGGTGTTTTTCCTGGGTGCGCCGAACGCCGATTCGGCATAAGGTGTTGTACATAAGTGACTTACCAAGTAAGCACGGACGTATGCGAATGGATTATTTTACGTAAGTATTTATATTTAAATACCTTACGACTTCTGCCATGGTCTGGTGAGGACCTCTAGCTCTTCTTTGACAAAGCCGGCTTTTTCTCGCCCTGCGTAGTCTAGGCCCTGGGCGGAGGGGAGTTGGTCGTGGAAGTGCTTTTGGACGACTGTTTCGAAGTGGGCGATGGGGTCGAGGCCTTGGCTTTCGCACCAGTGGCGATGCCAGCGGCTGCCGCGTTCGACGTGATTGATTTCGTCGTCGTAGATACGCTTGAGGACGGCATGGGCATCGGCGTCGATGTCGATGAAGCGGGGCAGGAGCTCGGCGGTGACGTCGAGACCACGGGCTTCTAAGAAGCGTGGGATGACGACCATTTGCTCGCCAGCGTCGGAGGCGGCGAGGGCGCTGTCCCATAATTTGAAATGCACGGGTTTGCAGCCGGGTGGGTAGCCGCGTGATTCGAGGAGATCGCCGAGCAAGGTAGCGTGTTCGCATTCTTCGCGGGCGACTGTTAAGAAATCATGGTGATAGGCTTGGCTCATCTTGGGTGAGCGGAGGCAGAGGAGTACCGCGAGGTCAATAGCACTGTATTCGATGTGGTGAATGGCGAGTAGGAATTTATGGCGGGTGCCTTCGTGGTGTAGGCCCTTACGGCGGCGCATTGGTTTGTCGGATTCTTCGTAATGTTCTGGGCGTCCGGGACGGGCAGGAATCTCGGGGATGTCCCAGTTCGTATGATCGGGCGGCGCTTGGATGTCTGCGAGGCAGGCGGCTTTTTCTGTGTAATGGCGCGCGTTAATGACCGCAAGTAATTCGTTGGGGTAGTTGCTCATGGTGTTTGCTCGCGTGCCTGTGCGCGCTCGAATAATATTTTATTAACGAGGCGTTGGAATGTAAGGATATTAATAAATTTACCGGGACATTTTGTGTTTTTGCCGGGCACATCACGGTGACCGATAATATATTCGACGCGTAGTTCTGGAATAGATTCTATTAAACAAGCGCACAGGGTTGCTGTGCGTTCTAGCTGAAATGTATCTGATTCGTTGTCTTCGTAATCGCCAATCATACAAATGCCGATACCGTTTTCATTGTAGCTTTTATCCGTACCGCCTGCGTGTGCGCCTTCGCGCTGCTTATTCCAGCGAAAGGTGTATTCAATGCGACCGCGGCGCATGCCGCTGCCGTTGCCAATCACAAAATGATAACCGACGCCGTCCCAGCGATTTACTTCACGATGATGCTTGTCGATGCTGCTAGTGCTGCCGCGACTGCTGTCGCTGTGGTGAATAACAATGTAGCGCCAATCACGGAGGATGGCATTTGGTTGAATGGCTTGCCATTCGATGGGGCTGCGGTCCGGTTGTTTACGTTGCCATGAAATAAGGGCAGAAAATACAATCAGCACTACGAAAATCGGTAGCGCTATAAAGAGTAGGTAGAACCTTAGCGGTCGAGAAAAACTGACACTTCGCATTGTGGAAATAAGTTGCCATCAGCTAGGCGTTGTTTGCGTAAGGCGATGCGCCAATACGGGCGGACGCGGAAGCCCATGGCTAATGCGTGATCACGGAGGCGGCGATACGTTGTGCTGAGCTCTTTGATCGGGCCCATGTGATTAAGAACGAGGGCATGGAGCGAGCGGTAGTCTTCAATGTAGACGCGTTCGCTGGCCCGACCGAGGCCAGTAATGGCTGTGCCGAGTTGACAGGGCCACTGCGCGGGGCCTTGGTCGTCCGGTGGCAGGTTGAAGAACAGGACAGCAGGACCGTAGGGACTAACGCTTTGCTCGGAAATATCATCGAGGACTAGATCGAAGATGTGTTCAACATCGACCGGATAGCCTTCACTATGGGTGGAGGCAAGGCGGAGGTTTCCTTCATAACGCATGCGTGGGTCAGCCATCAGGCTCGCAGCCTAGCGCAGAGGCGGGCTGGTCTAGTGGCAAGCGCCTTTGGGGGGGGCATAGACGGCGTGCTGGTCTACAACACTGTATAGTGCTCTGCCACCAATTGGGCACTTAACGTGTTTACAAATGCTAACAGGGCGCCTAGACTTAACCGTAATGTAGTTATTTCTCTATTGTGAAAGGTGTTGATTGTGCCTATTGGTTCAGTAGCCAGATTTGATTGTCGCCGCGGCTATGGTTTTGTTATTCCAGATGACGGTGGTGAGGATGTATTTGTACATCAAAATAATATTAACATGGATGGTTTCCGCTATTTACAGCCTGGCGAGCGCGTCAGCTATGAATTGGAAGTTGGCGAAAAGGGGATGAAGGCTGTTTCTGTTACCCTACTCGAAGAGCGCCAAGAATCAGAGTACCGTCGCCCAGAGCAGTCTCAGGATGAGCAGCAGGGTGGACAAAAACAACGTTCTGGTCGTAATTCAAAAAATAACAACGCTAGTCACGCTGCGGCAGCAGCGCCAGCAAGCGCTAGTGATGAACGCCTCGAACGCGAGGTGGAAAAATTGCGTCGTAAGCAGGAGCGCTTGATTAGCTTGTTAGTAGAGAAGAATATGCTTGCTCCTGGTGAAATTGATGGCTTAGCGCCTGCAGCAGAAAGCAGCTATGCAAGTGAGCCTGCAACAAGTGACGCTGTTTAGAAAACACTAAGCTAGCAACACATTGTTTAAAAGACGCCCTATTCGCACTGCAATGGTGCGGCATGCATGCCGTGCTGTTGCAGGCCTTGTAGAGCCACGCATAGTCCAAGGCCGTTAACAATGGTATTGGAGATGTCGGATAATGTCCAACGTAGCAGCTGCACAAACAACGCAAATAATCATATTAGGTGCGTCGGGTGATTTAACCTCGCGCAAATTGTTGCCTGCGGTATTTAAGGCCGTTCGCCAAAAATTATTCCCTAGTGACATTCAATTGGTCGGCGTTGCGCGTCGGCCATGGGATGACGAACTTTTCCAGCAACATCTGGATGAGCATGTGCCTGATCAGGGCGCTGATGACTGGCAAACATTCTTAAAGCAAGTGCGTTATGTGCGCACCCATCTCGACACCGAAGATGATTATAAAAATTTACGCAGTGAGTTGGATAGACTCGCTGGCAAACGTGTGCACCGCGTCTTTTATTTAGCAATTAAGCAAGATTTGTTCTTGGCCTCTGTCGAGGGTATGCATGCCGTTGGCTTGCTCGATCAAAGCGATGGCTATACCAGCCGTGTGGTGGTGGAAAAACCGTTTGGTAATGACTTGCCTAGTGCACAGGCGTTGAATGCAGAACTCTTAACTATTTTGACCGAAGATCAGGTGTATCGCATTGATCACTATCTGGGTAAAGAGACGGTACAAAATATTATTGCCTTCCGTTTTCGTAATGCCTTATTTGAGCCATTATGGAATAATAAATACATTGAACTTGTGCAAATCACCGTGGCTGAAGATCTTGGCATGGAAGGTGGGCGCGGCGGTTTTTATGACGGCGCAGGTGCCTTGCGTGACATCATGCAAAATCATTTGTTGCAAATCCTTTCATTAATTGGCATGGAGCCACCGGCTTCTTTAGCGGCAAATGACGTGCGTAACGAAAAAGTGAAGGTGCTGCAAAGTATGCGTTTGCCGAGCGAGTCGTCAGAGGCTGGCGCACAAGTAGTGCGCGGTCAATTTGACGGCTACTTGGATGCAAAGGGTGTGGATCCTGAGTCGCAAACAGAAACCTACGTTGCTGCCCGCGCTTATATAGATAATTGGCGTTGGGCCGGGGTTCCGTTTTTATTGCGCACTGGTAAGGAATTACCAAGCCGATTTA
This sequence comes from uncultured bacterium, assembly GCA_965366325.1. Lineage (GTDB taxonomy): Bacteria > Planctomycetota > UBA11346 > UBA11346 > UBA11346 > JANQLF01. Next base: position 1,687 of record CBDUFM010000204.1, on the reverse strand, counting down.
CATCGGTGGATATTCAATTCCGTATGCCACCGCATGCGTTATTCGGTACTTCCGAAGAATGTCATTTGCGGCCCAATCATATTCGCTTGCGGATTCAGCCTCACGAGGGCATTGACCTTGGCTTTGATGTGAAAAAGCCTGGTTCTGGTTTAGAAATGCGCGCGGTAAAAATGGACTTTGGCTACGAAGAATATTTCCATGAAGAATTAGCCGAAGCCTATCAGCGCTTATTGCAGGATGTCGTTAACGGCGACCAAAGTTTATTTATTCGCAGTGATGAAGTCGAAGCGAGCTGGCGCTGGGTGGATGACTTGCGTACGGTGATGGAAAGCACTGACTTGCATACTTACAAGCCGCAAACGTGGGGTCCTGAGGCTGCGGATGGTTTATTCGGGGAATGCGAAGGCCGTTGGTCTCGCCAATAATCTAAAAAGTCCACTTGGGGCACACTTCCGCGTTGCCAACGCCCTCATTTACACCAGTAAACTTCTGGCATTGGCGCCTTGAATTGTACCCCAATTGAACTTTTTAGGCATCACTCTTATATGATGAGTGAAGTAGAAAACATTTTAGGGAAATAATTATGATGCCGATTCCTTTTACTGCGCAGACAGTTGCGGAAGCTTTGTCTGATATACTTGAGCAGGCTTTGTTGGAACGTGGTTTTGCGACTTTGGCTATTCCTGGTGGGCGGTCTCCGGGGCCGGTATTAGAACACTTGGCGCGGATTATTCCTGAGTCAGTACGCGCTAAGCTGCATTTATTTTGGGTGGATGAACGTGCGGTGCCTGTGGATCACGCTGATAGAAATGATGCACCGACCTTGGCAGCATGGAAAGCCGGTGGGGCCTTGCCGGCTTTTGTGCATTCGATGCCTGCTGAAGCGGCGGATTTAGAAGCGGCAGCAGCTACTTATGCAGATGCGTTGCAGAAACACTGTGCTGGCAATCCTTTAGATGCCTGTCTTTTGGGAATTGGCGAAGATGGTCATTTTGCTAGTTTGTTTCCAGAGCATGCGGGTCTCTCCGAATTAAGTCCTGTGTTTGCCATTTATGATAGCCCAAAACCACCAGCGAAACGGCTTAGTTTATCGCTGGCTGTGATTCGACAGTGTAAGCAATGTCTCATACTTGCCCTAGGTGATCAAAAGGGATTGGTGTATAAGTCTGTGCGAGAAAATGGTGCACAAAAACGCTATCCCATTAGTTTGTTAGCGCCAGAACAATGTGCATGGTATTTAGATGAGGCAGCCTGCTCGGTATTAATTGATTAAAATTAAACAGCCGATCCAGTCAGATTAAATGTTGCGATGGCTATTTACGTAGTAAGCTAGTCTTCTCATGTCTACTGACTCGATTTTAAATCCCGATGAAAAACCAGCTGCGCCGAAAGCGCCAAAGCCAACTGGACCAATTGTATTAACGCTTGGTAAGTTGTTTAAGGGCTGCAAGCGTACGCGTAAATTGCAGGTCGCAGGTGCGGTTGGTATTAAAACCGATCCACTTCACGAAGTGGAAAGTATTCAACGTGCGCTCTCACAGGTGCGCGGTGTGCACCCACCACCAGTTATGGTTATCGATGGTCAGCAATACCCTGCGGTCATTGAAGGGATGCCACGTTCGCCACGATTAATGATGGAAGATAAAGGCGAGCATATGCGCCTCTATCTAGAAGTTGGTGGTGCGGC
>CBDUFM010000203.1:0-5805 GCA_965366325.1 uncultured bacterium | reverse complement strand
GGTAGACGTTTGATGAATTGCATTACGGGTAAGGGTTATCGTTTGGATATTTATTTATTGGGGTGATGTATTTCTAGTCTTCAGACTTGAGGTTTAATTTTTCAATAAAATCTGTACAAAGCTCATTTGTGTATCCAATGATTACCGCAGTGTAGATATATTTATAATCTCTGTCCATCCATTGGATGCTGTTGTACGCTTTAATTTCGGCCTTGTGTGGTGATATTGTGTAACCTGAGTGGGTAATGTGAGAAGTATATTTGGGGTCATTGAATTGAGCAGGGGCTAGTGTGGGAAGAATGTAAGCGATGCTTTCTGGATCCATAGGTTTATTTTGTAGTAATTCTGAGAGTTGCTGGTCATTAAAGAAGGACCTTATTTCATCGCCTAGAATCCAGCCTTCGTAAATTTGACCGTCTTGATACACGGGTTCATCTACGCTTAGTTTGATAATGGGTTTATAGGCAGAAATGAACCATTCATCAGCGTGATAACTGCTCTTCAGCAGAAAAAACAATCCCACATAGAGCCCAATTAGGCCAAGTACAACTGCGTTGATAGTGATGAAGAGCGTTTTGTTCACGGAGTCAGTTCGATCTGTTTGTGCTTTGAGGGTGACCTATCGGCTTAGTTTCTGGCGTAGATCTTCATTAGCTGGTGAATAGTGCAATCAATCTGATCTAAGTGTGGGTATGCGCACAAAACACAATTACCCAAATGGTGGCAATGATACTTAGCGGCTCGTAGGGTGTAGAGGCCAGTAGCATGGGCTCGCTTCGTTGAGCGTGCTTGTCCCTGCCTTGTGGCACACCGTGGTACACCGAAAAAACACCAGAATCCGTATATTTGTACTATATATAGTGGGTCTATAATAACTCCAAACTATATGTTTAATTTAGGATATCTAAGTTGAGCAGGGGCGGTAGTTTATGGTAGATAAAGGTTGCAATTAGTTGCACTTAGTAGCATATTCTTCTTCCTCAGACAGATATGAATTCAAACATTCCTACACAACGTATTTCAGCTAAAAATCAGGTGACGCTTCCACGAAGCGCACGCGGTTTGATGGGTGCTGATCAGGACGGTCTCGTTTGCGGCTTACAGCAGCAAATGCGCGATCCTGAGGGTGAGGGTGTTTTCCCGGTAGTCCTTTTGATGACAGAAGATGAGTTACATCGGACGGAACAAAAGATCTTGGAAAATGACCAGCTCGATCCGTTGAAAAAACAGAACCTGATCATGAAACTCAATGGTAAGGTTCACCGCATGTCCGTTGATGGACAGAATCGCATCGTCTTGCCGGGTCACTTTGTTGACTACCTGCATCTGGAGCGCGATGTGTTTATGTTCTCAACCAACAACGGCGTGGCTGTATGGAATCCATCTGATTGGACTCGTTATAATTCGAGCCAAGACGATGATGAATTAGGGGCATATCTGCTGACTTAGGAGTAGGCGTGACTGAACAGCGCGATTTTGAGGCTCTCCATAAACCTGTGCTTTTGCAACAGGTGCTGGATGCTTACGCGCTTCAATCAGGGCAACGCGCGCTCGACTGCACCTTGGGTATGGGTGGGCACACATTAGCGCTCTTGGAACAGGGTGCGACGGTCACTGGAATCGAACGTGACCCTGCAGCGCGCGTCATTGCGACAGAGCGCTTAGCTGCTCATGAAAAGAAATTTAATATATACGCTGGTACCTTTGCCGATGCAGCAGAAGAGTTCGTGCGTACCGAGCAGCGCTTTGATTTTATTCTCGCTGACCTTGGCGTGTCTAGTTTGCAATTAGACGCCGAAGAACGTGGCTTTGGCATCCGTAGCGAATCGCCACTCGATATGCGTATGGGTGATCAGGCTGAGACAGCGCTCGATTTAATTCGACGTTTAAGTGAAGAAGAATTAGCCAACGTGATTTATCAATACGGTGAAGAACGTTTGAGCCGTAAGATTGCACCGGCCTTACAGGCAGCAGTCGCCGAGGGTAAGCACAGCGGCAAAGAATTAGCTGAGATTATTCGTTCGGTGGTGCGCGGGCATCAAAAGCGCCATCCAGCCCTGCGTACTTTTCAGGGATTGCGTATCGCGGTGAATGATGAATTAGGCCAATTGGAAGTGCTGTTGGCCGCATTGCCGAGCTTGCTTAATCCTGGTGGTGTTGGCGTTGTGATAAGCTTTCACTCGTTGGAAGACCGTTTGGTAAAAAATAGTTACCGTGATCGCTTACAGACGCGCAATAAACCAACGGGCTTATATAGCGCTATCAGTAAACGTGTGGTCACTGCTAACGCTGTTGAATTACATGAAAACAACCGTGCACACAGCGCAAAATTGCGTTGGGCACAACGCTCCGATGTATCAGTTACTTCTTCGAACACAGGGAATCAGATATGCGCATAAAATGGAAGCATGTTCATATCGCTATCGCAATGACATGGGTTGTTACGCTGGTCGTATTAGCCTGCGATATGGCTTTGTTGGGCAATGAGACTGCACGCCTTGGCAAACAATGGGGTGTAGAAGATAATCGCGAGCGTGAGTTGAATTTTGAATTGAGCCAATTGCGTCAGCAAATCGACTGGAAGGCCAGTCGTGGTTATATCGAACAAAAAGTAAGAGATCTACGTTTGCCCATCCATTCACGCGAAGACCGGGAGCTTCTAGCACGTCAGCCATGAGCAATTCACGCGTACACGTTGAGTCGCAGTTTGTCAGAACCAGTATTATTTTACTCGGTTTTCTAGGTGTGTTCGTGCTTTTAGGTAATCGTTTATATTATTTACAGGTCGAGGAAGGCCCTGCCATGCAGCGCAAGGCTGAAGCACGTGCCTTACGCAGCTGGACCTTGCCGGCACCACGTGGTGATATCTTGGACCGCGAGGGGAGCCCCTTGGCAGTGAGTATCCCACGTTGGAATTTGTATGCAGACCCAACGTATTTGGTTGATAAGATTCAAGCCACTGTCGCATTAAGCGAAGCCTTGGGTATTCCACGTAGCGAGTTGCGTGAACATTTTGAAAAACGTAGTAACGGTCGCTTAATTGCTAAAAAATTAAGTGATCAACAAAATGAAAAAATCAAAGCATTGAAATTAGAGGGTATTTACACCCGTCGTACGTATGAGCGTTTGTATCCAAGCGGTTCACTAGCGCCGCATGTTCTAGGTTTTGTTTTGGATAGTGGTCTCGGTGGCTCTGGGGTTGAGCAGTACTATCAAACCAATTTATGTGCGACTGACGGCTGGGAGAAATTCTACGCTGATTCACGTGGTCGTCCAATGTACCACAAAGAGCGTCAGGTTCAGCCAGGCCATGCCGGTGCCCATATTCAATTAAATTTAATTGCACCTATACAAAAAACCGCTGAGTCAGCGTTAAAGAAATCAATTGAACATCATAAGGCTACGTCTGGTGCCGTTGTGGTTGTACGACCAAGCGATGGTGCTGTCGTTGCGATGGCATCGTGGCCACGTTTTGACTTAAATGCGTTTGGCGATGCAGAGCCAGAAGATTATCGTAATCAGGTGGTTCAATTCGTCTATGAAAGTGGCTCAACCATGAAGCCACTGATTGCTGGCGCAGCAGTTGCAGACGGTTTGGTGAAATTTGACGATAAGATTTTTTGCGAGAACGGTCGCTGGACCTATCGTCACGGTCGTGCCAAGCGTACCATTCATGATCATTCATTTAAGCATGGCGGTCATCAATATCTGACTGTGGTCGATGGTATTGCTAAATCTGACAATATTTTAATGGCTAAACTGGGACTGCGCATTGGTCCTGAGCGTTTATATGAATGGGTTAAGTTGTTTGGCTTTGGCCAGCTCACCGGTATTGAACTACCTGGTGAAGACGGCGGTATTGTATTGCCCAAGCGTAAATGGAATCATATCGGCTCGTGCATGTCGGTGCCGATGGGCCATGAGCTGGCTGTGACGCCCTTGCAGATGGTGATGATGCACGCTGCTGTTGCGAATGGTGGCACCTGGCACCCGCCACGTTTAATTCACAGTATTTATCGTATTAATCAAGAAACGGGCTTAAAAGAATTGGTTGCCTTGGACAAACCACCGGCATCACGTCGTATTTTCTCTGAAGAAGACGCCCGTCAAATTCGTTTAGCCATGAACCAAACCATGGAAACGGGTACGGGTCGTAACTTGGCTTTTAGCAATTATACGTCAGCCGGTAAAACTGGAACGACAGAAAAATTAATTGATCAAGAAGTTAATGGGCGCGTAAGAAAAGTGTATAGCAAGGATAACCATATCGGTTCCTTTATTTGCTTTGCGCCCGCAAGCGATCAAGCAAAAACAGAATTTGTATGCCTGGCAGTAATAGATGATCCGCAGGAGAATGGCCACTACGGTAGCCAGACTGCTGGTCCAATTGTAAATGAGGTGATGTCATTTGCATTGGAATACGCACGGGTTGCTAGCGATAAGGGGGTGCCCTAATGCTAACAACACGTAACGATAGTCGCAGCGTGCGTAGCGGTGATCATTTTATTGCTGTGAGTGATTGTGTGGAAACGCGTCGGGAGCATATGGCCGACGCACGAGCGCGTGGTGCGCTAGCTATTAGTGCAGAAGATGTAGAGGCCGACATATTTTGCGGTCATGCTCGGTATGCCTGGGCTCGTTTACATGCTGCTGCCAGTGGTGCCGATGCGGTGAAAACACCGTTAATCGGCATCACTGGCACAGACGGTAAAACGACCTGTAGCTTTTTGTTACAACACGCCATGGGGCAGGGTGCTGCCCGCATTGGCACCTTAGGAATGGATGATGGCAAACGTGTTATTCCAAGTGGATTGACGACGCCGGCTGCTGAAGATGTGCATGATTTTATTACGACCTTACCAGCAAACTGCCCAGGTGTGGCGATAGAAATATCAAGCCACGCTGCTGAGCAGGAACGTTTAGCTGGTTTGCAATTATCTGCATTAATTTTTACCGGTTTGGGTCATGATCATTTAGATTATCATCAAACGCGCGAGCGTTATTTACAAGCAAAGCTTCGGGCAGTAAGGTTGCTGCCTGCCGGATCCCTGTGTGTAATCAATGCTGACGATGAGCTGGCTCATCTAATCAGACATGCCGTTCTCTGTGTGGGTGGACGTTGTGTTAGCATTGGTCGCACACGGGGTGATATCCGGCTTTTTCAAGAATCGTCAGCAGATACGCAGGGGCTGAGTCGCTGGCGATTGGAATCGACGTATGCAGATTATCCACTGCATCTTCCGATGATTGGGTATCATAATGCATGGAATGCAGCTGCTTCGGCGCTCGCATTGGAGTCATTAGGGATTCCTTTGTCATCAGCACTGGCATTGTTTAGCGATGCACCGATTGTGCCTGGTCGTTTGGAACAATGCAGTACAAAACCATTATGTTTTGTGGATTATGCACATACGGCTCAGGCCTTGGACACGGTGCAAAAGGCACTCCGTCAGGAATTTCCCAATAAAAAATTAATTACCGTTTTTGGTTGTGGTGGTGATCGAGATCACGATAAGCGTGCTGCTATGGGCACGATCGCCGCTACGGCTAAATCTATTATTGTCTGTAACGATAATCCACGCAGCGAAGATCCAATGACAATCGCGCGTGAGATATGTGGCGAACACGCCTGCGCTGCAGACGCTGCTGGACTCGATGATGAACATCGATTTTTAATTGAGTTAGATCGTGAACAGGCTATCCGCACCGCATTTGCGTTAGCAGATGAAGAGACGGTTATTTTAGTCGCCGGTAAAGGGCATGAGACCAAGCAAATTATTGGTCAACAAGCATACGACTGGGATG
>CBDUFM010000202.1:0-5809 GCA_965366325.1 uncultured bacterium | reverse complement strand
AAAGCCACTGCGCGGGTAGTTCGATTGCTGTCCATTTTGTCCGTGGCCCGAACGTGGTGGCTGTGCAGCCTCCCATTCACAATCATAACCGCCCCATGGATATAAAACATATTTACCTGCACTCGGTGGCGTCGGCACCGCATGCCCACTAGGTTGCAAGACACCAAACCACGGTCGTGGATATTCTTCAAACCAATGCGCAATAGATCCAAAGCGACTCGTGTTTGCAAAGGTGCCAAAATCTAAATCACTCAATGCGACAAAGCGTGTTCCGTATGGCAAATAATGACGTTCACCGATTTGTGCCATGGTGACAGCTTCTTCAAATTCTGCGAGTGGTTTATTCGCATAGCGAGCAGCCTCTGGCGGCTGTGACTTTGCCCAAGAAGTCAGTTCAACCTGTGGCCCAATAATGGCATACCAATGGTTACCTTGATCATTCTCCGTCGCTTCATCCGCATAATTTTTCATAACCCGACCGTCACCATCATTCTCTATATGAAAAGTAATAGCGTATACATTTCCGGTCTTCATTGCTAGCGAACGAGCCTTCAAAATTGTTGATTGCAATTCATACGCTGCTAAGTGCACCGCTACTTCATCATCCACCTCTGGGCTGGATGGTATCACCAGAGACATCAATATAATGAGAATGGACAGCACCACCAACAACTCTATTAACGTGAAAGCTTTAAACATAAGTAACCCTATTTATACTTCACAGCGCAAATGTTATCTTCATTGAATACCTGATTCTCATCATGTAAGTTCTCATGAAATTCGCCATCCGGACCGATACTCCATAATTCATACGATAATTCAAACCCTGTATAGGCATGGGTGAAGGCCGAATACTCATGCGGATCCTTCCCATCTTTGAGTGCGTACGCCTCTGCATTTTTTCTCCCGCGCTGGTCCCACACGAGTTTAGCTCCATCTAAATGATAATCACCCAATGGATCATGAATATAGATCAATGGCTTACCCCGATCTTCTCCATTCACATAATCGTCATACAGAGCATACGGCAGTGTTCCTGCTGAAAAATCAACGTCCGTCCCACCCTTCTTCGCCTCGTTAATCTTATCAGCAATAAGCGAGCTTTGGTAGGAATAACGTAACCGTGCGTCTTCTCGTGCGGCCTTACCTTGAGATATTTTTGGATCTGGATGGCAAAGCGCATAGGCGAGATTATTCAGCGCCGTATAGCGGTCAGCATCCGCTGGTGCACGCCAATAACTTGCGTCAGCGTCAATTGGTGTACGTGGCTCCCAATCAGCCTGTAGTGGATAGACGTCAAACTCATCTTTATATGCCTGTATACCTGCGTTAACGATCTGCAAATATGCCTTGGTCGACTCTTCGTCAGCCACCTTACTACCGCCCGCAATCAATGGAACTAACAAGACGGAGAGCGCCGCAATAATTGCCACCACTACCAATAATTCAATAAACGTAAACGCGCGTATCATATCTAGTTCCCCGATTTGCTATTATAAATCCACACGCTGGTATTGCTGCCATCAGCATTATCTAAGCCATAAGAATACACATACGGATACGGCGTGTCTACCGCTTTTGCCAAATCTGAATTCCAATTCCAATCATCAAACAGACCAACAACAGTATGCCCATTATCATCCTGTTCGCCAAGCGTATAGCGCAGATCTTGTTGATAAAAATCCTGCAAGCGCTTCCTATCAGCATCCGCAGCCCTCAGCAAATCATGGTTGAACGTAAACTGTAATTTGAAGCCTAATTTATTAAGCACAGGCCATGTTTGAAAATCCTTTAACTGCGCGACATCATCCTCGTCAATGGTCCAATCCACTTCGAGAAAATTGCTGCCATCAGGTGCTGGATACACATTTTCATTAACCGCATACAGATCCAAGGACTGCGAGAGGCTCTTGACAAGATACTGCGTTTCCAGCTTCTCATAGCTCTCACCAACACCAGCAACAGCAGCAATAATCAATACTGCCAAGACCACTATAATTCCCATAGTCGCTAATAACTCAATAAGTGTGAATCCGCGTTGCATATTATTCCTTCACCACAATCCGAAATCCAATTTTGTCATTTTGTGTACTCGGATCCGCAGCAGCCCGTGCTGCCACACGACAGCTGAGAGCACCATCAAACCACGAACCTCCTCTGATAACTTTCAATGCACCAGTTCCATTTGCAAAATGGCCATCTGCGGGATCATTAACGCCACCAGCCTTACCATCTTCATCGGGATGCACAGCTAAGCCCTTTTGGGTTTTATAGGGCGAGGTACCGTTCCAATTATCTTGGCACCACTCCGCCACGTTCCCGTGCATGTGGCGCAGGCCCCAGTCATTGCTAGCGCTCGCATCAACATTTATCGAGTCATAGCGCATGAACATTTTCCATTGCCCATAACTACCGGTTTTAATTACACGTGTATAATTGTTCGAATCTAATTTGGTATTCGCTTCAAATCCCGTAATCGTAAGTTTATCCATTTGCACCAGTGGCGGATTATCTCCCGGCCTAACGGCCCGGCCTGCGCGCGCATCTGAACCATGCAAAGCAAAACGCCAATCATAAACATAACCCGGACGTTTAAAGTGGTTTTCAGTCAGCTCCCACACGCCGTTAAAGCCATCGTATCCTCTACGATTCCATGCATCGAGAGAGTAGCTTGTCCCATTAGGAAATATCAACGCATTGACACTATCGCTTTTCATTTTCATATCATCTGCTAACCACTTTTTAGTGCCCTCAATGGTTTCATTCCCCTTCGAGTCCGTTTTAATCCGTGGACCAGTGGCTTCATACACATAATTACCTAGTCCATCAACAGTACTGGAAACCAGACTCTGCTGCCAAGCATCACGCATCGCCGGCCATGGGCTACCGGCACTCGGAACGCTTATCGCACGTGCAGCAAATTCCCACTCCGCCTCAGTAGGTAAACCAGCACCCAATCCGGCTCCCAATGCACTAAAACCAGGCATCGCGTTTAATGCAGCAAAGAAGCTCTCAACTTCTGTATAATTGACAAAAACAACGGGATCCGCAGAAGCCGCATTCCATATATAATTACTCCATCCATCATCTTCAGGAAAGTTTGGCCAATTTGTGGGTTTAGAACCCATCACTTCGCTCCACAATGCTTGACTCACTTCATCTTCCGACATCCAGTAATTATTTGTAAATGAGACTGCATAGCCACCTTTATATGTCTGTCCGTCAAGAACATGAAAGCGACTTGGGTTATTTACCTCCTGAAAACGTGCGCCATTTTCATTATAAATTGCCCCCATAGGGAAGGGATTATGTACTGTCGCTGCAGATTCTATATACCAAAATTTTATTTTCTTAGTACCGATACTCGCTTCAACATAGTAGCGACTAGATAATGCACCTGCTCCAGTGAGTGCGGGCGAACCCGCAGTATCAGACCATACCGGAGACGTTGGTGCTACGACAGCGCTAAGCGGCTGACAAATCAACAGCAAGCCCACAAACAACAGCGCATGGACTAGCTTTAGATTACCTCGTAATGATACCCTCATTGTCCTACTCCTGTCTGACCATTAAAGGAATTATTAATCACAGCTTGCTTATATAAAACATGGCTATCGCTTAAATCTACAGCAACACCCGTGATCGGATCTTCCAGTTGCGCCGTTGTCGGGTTATCACTCGGATTCACCACATAGACAATATCTATATTTTTTTCACTGGCCTTTTTATATTTCTCCATGTCCCATAGTTGCCCCCGCACTAAGATACGGAAATAGTGGCTTTTACCCATATACAAACGACCAACTGATGAAAAAGGACGGTCTGGAAAATAGGACTTCTTCGCCAAAAATGGATGAAATGGGTTGCCTGCATCAGCATGAAGATGACGCCATGGTCGTGGCCCGTCATTTGCATACTCAAGTGCAGATGGAACAGAAATAGTCCCATCATTGAAACCATTGTAGGAACTTTCTGCAAATCCATCGTGATTAAAGTCCAAGGCTGGTATAGGCTGCACCGTACCTGTCTCGTCAATATATTGACTACCAAAGAAACTCATGCGCACATCATTTAAAAGACGCTCCATACCAGCCGTGTTCACTCCTGCTGGTAATCGGTGAAACTCTGGATGGTTTGAAATCGCACGTATGTCCGTAAAATCATCACTAGACAGCGATCGCGCTACCAACCAGTTATTATCCCCACCTTGATTACTAGGCGTTCCCGATGGTCTTTTCAAGGTGTACCCAGCAAGCAAACCATTACCTGCACGCCACGCCTCAGGGCGCAAGGGTGTCGCATCTGGTGCTGGCGCATTAACCCCAATGTCTTCACCAAGATTATTGAGAAAGCGTCGATGTATCGCATGAATATCACGATAATGCATATTTCGCAAATTCGCACGCGCATCCCAATCAAGCATATTTACCCGCGAACTAGGATTCTTGTTTCCTGACCAGGCCTTTCGCGCACCGCGAATAGCCATGCTGAGCGCATCAATTACATCCCAAACGTAGTTTTCCTGAACAACATCGCGATCTAATGCTACAATGTCTTTGGTATCCCATATTGAATGAGAGATAATATGCGGATTGCGCGCACTGATTTTTCCATCCGGTGTAATACGAGGGCCAATCGCTTTCCCTTCATCTCCACGCAAACCATAAAATTGCTGTTTCATCTCTACAACGTTTTCATACCAGGACTGTGATTGGTAGACAGGCTCTGGAATCGATGCTGTTTGGGGATCAGCGTCGTGATCATCTACAGGCACCGAAGCACCCGCCACATTATAATACTCATTATCCCAGCTGTGTGATAAGCGATCGTAGTTATCATCCATTTCAAACGGTAAACCACGAACATAGGGCAGTAAATCTAATGGGTAATTTAAGGCTCTGCCAAAACCGGCTCCAGCCAATGACGCGGGGTTATTTTCATCGCTATAGGTTGCATATACCAGCTCAGATGCAGTTGCACTAAAAATTCTAAACAATGTTTCATCATCTGCGGTTAAGATGTTATAATAAAACGGACAATCGACATCATCACCACGTCGACGACTCAGCTGTTCACCAAATGGTGCGTATTCATGATTACCCGAAGCCCATTCGCTCCAGCCACCCGTAGCATGATTTTTTGCATCGTAGGAATAAATGGGACCTGGATGACGATAATGTATGCTACCACTTTGGGACCATTGATACCCATGCGCTTGATAGGCATATTGAATTGAGACTGATGCAGCACTACCAACTATCCAATCACCAACACCCGTAGGCTTTTCAACTTCTGTCCATGCTGATGCAATCGGTATATAGTGACGGAAATTCATTGGATCGGCAGGATCACTGAACCAAGACACGCCGTTTCCACGACCTTGACCTTTGACCTGCGAACGCAATCCACGCAAGTGAAAATCATATGCTGCTTCGTAGGGGTCAACTCTGCCCTCGCGGATAACATACTGGTTTTGTAATCTGTGATAGACGTTTACTTTGCCCACAATAGCGGAAATTGCCGCCGCATAGCGATCACGCAAATAGGCAAACTCTCGGCGCCGATCGCCTGCATTGCCGTCACCATCAATGTCTACATTTAATTCGTCATGAGTATATTCACGCTCTGGGTAAAAATTCATTGCATGATTACCATTAATATCAAATATCATGACTGCGTAACGTAATTTATAACGCGCCTTCGTAATATCAGTGGTTTCTACAAAATGGCGATCATAGAGCCCAACGTCAAAATAGCGTGCCGAATGACCATTCGTCCAAATATCATCCTTACTCTCATCATAGCCTTT
>CBDUFM010000201.1:0-5811 GCA_965366325.1 uncultured bacterium | reverse complement strand
AGACCGTCGCCACCAAAACTGCCATCGGTATCGCCCGTTAAAAGAATATGCTGCTGTGCATCGATATGGACATTCAACACTGAATCCCAAGCATGCGTACCAATTTGCTGACAGAGATGCACAGCACTAACGGTATCGCGGAAATTCTGAAACCATTTATGATAGCTCGTTTTTGAGAGGCCAGTCTTTTTGTAAAAACGCAAGGTTTCTTCGAAGTGATCTAATTCATGGGCCGCAATATCATCAGGGCCTTTCTGCGATAAACTATGAAAACGTTGGCCTATCGCCGTGACGAGGGCCTGTTTCCATGCGTGGCTAAACTTTGCTGATGCGGTGAATGCTTGGTGCTTGTTCAAATCATCGTAGAGGCCTGCCTGCAGTGCGGCATTAATGTCTTGGATAGAGACGCTTGCAAAATCAGCGGCGCGTGGATCAAAGGGTAGGCGCGCTTCTATTTTATTTGCAATGGCTAATTTTATTGCTGCCACCCATTGTTGCTGACGTTCAAGGTTGCCGGAATAGTCGAGCAGCTTGTGCATATCTTTAAAGCGTTGATTGTTCTCGTCCTGTAAAGTCGCTGCCAAACCCATCTCGTCTAATTGTGCCAACTGCGCTTGATCGCCTAGGTAGGCTAGGCGTGCGCTCATTTTATCAGCAAGTGATTGACGAATCGCCTGCCGCCATTGCTCGACCTGCTCTGGCTTGCCACCGAGGCTGAGGAATTCTGCCGTGTCTTTGTGCCAGGCAGCTGCCGTGTTATCTTGATCATACATGGCTTGCAGGTCTGCTTCACTACGTGTTTGTAATTGCTGAGCCAAGGCTTCTTGGTTTAAACGTAGTTCTACTTGGGCGAGCAGGGCGCGGCGAATCGCCTCGTTCCACTGCGCCAGCTGCGCCTCGTCCTTACTTAAACGCAGATAGAGGGCGCGCTGTTGGTAATGCTGATTGGTACTGTCGCTGTTGAGCAGGCGCAAGGCCGCTTCGTTCATCGCAGTCAGATCCTGAGCATTAATAGCACGCTTTAATTCTTGGCATAAATGCTCTTGAACCTGGGCGCGCCACTGCTTGCTTTGCATGCTACTCGCGCGTAAACGCTCAAACAGCGCAAGGTGCTGGTAGCTACGATTATGTTCATCTTCTAAAATTGCCAGCAATGCCTCGTTGCTTTGCTCAGCAAGTTGCTGAGGTGCAGACATCGCTGACAAGCTTTGACTGAGCTGGTCTATCGTGTGTTGTTTGATCGCTGCCTTACGTTCTCTTTCCAGTTTATCTGATGCCGTTAACAGGCTTAAAACCGCCATCTCTTGGTAAACACGGTTTTGTGCAGATTCAAAAAGAGCAAGTTGTTCTTCGATGTTTAATTGTTTTAGAGCCTCTTGATTAACGGCTGCTTCAATTCGTGCATCAAGTGCTTCACTCATTAGCGTAATCGCTTCACGACTACCACGCTCTTGGCGAAAAAGTTGTAATTCTGCAGCGTCATCGGCTGACTTCATAAATGCTTGCAATAAAGGCTGGCTAAATTGAATAACGCACTGCTCTTCACTTTGTTGCTGCCATTGTGTTGGATTAATGTTAATGCGCTGGGTCACTGCCAGCCCGTCATCCAGATTGTCTGCTGCCTTATGGGCTTGGGCCTCTGCAATTAATGGACGTGCGCTGTGGCCGTCCACCTTTTGCGTTAACCACTGATGATAGCCTGCAAATAAATCTGCTCGCTGCGTCAGATACGCGCTTCGTTGCTCACTCAATCCTGCTGCTTGAGCCTCTTCCTGCATTTGGGCTAATTGTGCGGCAGAACCTGCGACTTTATTTTCAAAACCTTGGATCTGTTCGTTTGCTTGGGCAATCTGCTCACTCAAGGCCTGACGTTTTTGCTCGCGTTTAAATTGATAGTCTTGATAGAACCAATAGGACAAGGCCAGTACAAGAACAGCTACCGCAGCTCCTCTAATCAAAGGTTTCTTTGTGCGGTCGCTAACAGCTGCTCCTGCGGATGTGGCCTGCTTGCTGGATTTTGCCTTCGACGCTGCGCGTTTGTTGGTCTTGGCGGCACTGCTACGACGTGTTGTAGCAGTGGCTAAGGCATCGCGCTTGGCATCTACTTTTTTGGTTTCTGCCTTGGCGAGCACGACATCGTCGTCCGCGCTGACAAAAGGGTCCTCATCACTTGCTGCTACCAGCTCATTTAAATAGGCTTCCTTTTCATGAACGGCTTGGCTCTCTGTCTTGTCTGCTGCTGGCTCGTGCTCGTCTTGTTGCTGGTTTTCACCTTTTTCCGGCGGACGCGCTGCTGGTACCGGCGGACGCGCTGCTGGGGCCAGCATATCAATAATCATGATAGCCTCGTCCAAAAGCTCTAAGTCTTTTTCACAGCACTGCCTAGAGGCATCATCTTGGACATTGTCTAAGGCTGCTTGGAGGGCGCTGCGTTTATCTGCATAGGCCTGACGGCGAGTGTCGCTAGTGGCGTCATAAGCAACAGGGATAAAGTCGAGTGCTTCTTCGAGATTCATGTTTGCCCAATCTAAGTATGTGGGTTTGGCTCTGCAAATGCGCGCAGGACCTTGGGCATTCTCTTAAAAAGCCAATGAATTACTAAGCTTTACATTAGCTGTGTTTCACCAGCAGACTGCATTGACTACGTATGGTAAAGCTAATCGCGTCAGCAATCAGCTAGAGATTAAGCTTTTACTAATGCTAAGAATTTTTCTTGGTAGGCATCCAAAGCGTCGAAATGTCGTTTTTCAATATCCGTTGTATCAATGGTAAACTTATCGCCGATGTCATTCAGAGACTTACCCTCGACCGCCGCAATATTCATAAGCGCTGCACCAAAGGCCGTTGCCTCTTGGAGATTACTCAACACCACGTGGTTTTGTGGGCACAACGCGGCTAATAATGCATGGTACGCGTCATTTTTTCTGAATCCGCCTTCGATATAAATCGTCATGCCGTCTTCGAGACCAACATTTTTAAAGTTCGCTACACTATGTAAGGCTAATGATAAATTTAATACTGCATAAGCATAGGCGCTGTCTGCAAAGCACGCTGGTTTTACGCTGCCGGCCTGAATGTCCTTGAGTAAATAATCTGTGCCGTTTTCATGAACGCGTGAAATAGAATGTGGGAAGGGGCCCGTATCTATGACGCCTGGCAGAATAAATGCGCTCTGCTCACTGATGACGCGTTGGTACAGTGCTGGGTCAAAGGCTGGAAAACCATCTAAGCCCGCCTGTTCTTGTAAGGCCTTGGCCCACACATCATGTTCATTGCCACCCATAAAAATCGCGGTTTTTACCGGCAGGCCGAGCGCACTGACATTATAAAAAGCACCGGCATCCATTTCTTCTTCGGTAAATGACATTTCGTCATTGGTGCACATGCTCACGCACCAAGTACCCGTTGAATTTAACAGGAAGGCTTCTTTGCTATGCGCAAGATAGGGAATTAATGATGAATTCGAATCGTGTACACCATAGGTTACCTTACAATCAGCAGGCAGGCCGAGTTCTTTAACCAGTGACTCTTTAACCACGCCAATTACTTCATGGGAATCATTAATCGTTTTAGGCAATTTATCGAGAATGCCCATTTTTTCTGCCACAAAGGACCAAGTTTTCTTTTCGAAATCCCAGAAATAACTATGGCAACCAACACTGGTTGGATCTGCGCCCGCAATTCCAGTTAAGGCATGCACGAAATAACTTGGTAGCGTTAAAATGTCTTTTGTTGCAGCATAGGCTTCTGGATACGCGCCCTTTGCGTAATAAACACACAGTGCGTAATTTAAGAGGCTGCCGAGAAATGGCGTCGCAACTTTTTTATGTAGCTCGCGCTGGCTACCAAACTCTTTATAAAAATTATCGTAGCAGTCCTGTGGTATGCTGCTGGTATAGGCAATCGGCGGAATAGTAAAATCACCGGCTTCGTCAATAAACACAACGGTGGCGCCATGGGTGGTTACAGAAATGGCATCGATGTGGTATTGCTGGGCAAATTCTTTGAGACGCGCAAACATCCAATCGCGAGCTTCGGCGAACTGTTCAATATGAATCGGCTGGCTTTCATCAGCGGGAAAGTTTTCATAAGCAGATGCAACGGTTTCTAATTGGTCGTTCAAAATAAGAACTTTTTTATTGGTTTTACCCACATCAAAAACGGCTGAATAACGGCTCATCATGCACTCCTGAGCTGCTACTTTGTAGGCGAGGCCGCAGCGGCAAGTCCATAGCATGGCTGGTGAGCTGCTCCGGCACTGTTATCGCTGCGGCAGTGGCTAAACTTATGCCATGCAAGCGCTTTGTTCGTCTCTTGATATGCAGCAGCGTCGACAGTTACATGCGGCTGGTGCAATGGTCATGCATATTGGTGAAACCGCTAAAAAGGAAGCCCTCTATGCTTACACGCTTGGCGTGCCGACACTGCCCAGTGTTAGCATTGTTGCTGGCGCGCATCCCGATGAGCCTGCCGGGCCCTTGGCTGCGCTGCGCCTGTGTCAGCACTATAAACACTCTGCCCTTTTACAGCGTGTTCGTCTCGTGGTCATTCCACAGCTCGATATCGACGGAGTCATTGCACAAGCAGACTGGTTAGCTCCTTATGATGGCCAGTTGGATCCGATTCGCTTTGCTAAACATCGTCTACGTCGCTTACCGGGTGAAGACCGTGAGTTTGCTTGGCCTGGTGCTGCTTGGGGTGGCCGCATTCTTCCTGAATGTCAGGCGGCTGATACCTTTTTTCGCAGTCAGGGCCCCGTTATCGCACATCTGAGTTTGCACGGGATGGCGATTGCCGAAGGTGCGTGGTACTTGTTAGATGAGACCGGTTTACGTGACGCTTGTTTATGGAGTGATCTCAAACAGATCGCCGTTGCGCATCACTTCGCTTTACACGAAAGTTTTCGTTATGGCGAAAAAGGTTTTCGTCGCAGTGGCCGCGGCTTCTGCACCATTCCGAATGGGGCTGCGATGCGGCGTTGGTCCTTAGAAACCGCACAGCCCTTTGCTCGACATTTTGCTTTCAGTTCTATGGAGGCTGCCTGCAAACGCGCGAGTGGATTCAGCAAGCCGCTGTGTGCGGTAAGTGAATTTCCACTCATAGCAGTGCATAAACCCATTGATGCTGCTTGGCGAGATCTGTTCAGCGCATTAGCATTTGCCGACGAGCCGCAGACTGCATGGCAACAATATCAAGAACGCTACGACCTGCGCATCGTTGCCTTAGAAAACCAAGTCGCTGCAATGGTCGCCATGTGCGAAGCTGTTATTGCTGCCGCGCTGCGTCGATAAATATTTACGGAATTAAAGGTGGTAATGGTGGGCGTTTAATCGACTTAACTGTTAAATCAAATGAGGCGCTGTCGACACTGTTCCCTGCTGCATCTTGTGCACGAATTAATAAAGAATATTCCGCGTCTACCTCAGTAAGGCTTTCGTTTTTCGGCAAGCTGAGCTCGAGGTTGTAATCGTCGACTACTTTTGTCATCGGTATATTTTGACTACCTGCGCCTGATACAATCACGCGGACCGAGGCGACTTCTTCATCATCAGTTACGGTTGCAGCAACACTAATGTTTCCACCCGTGAAGTGCAGGTTTAACGGCGTTATATTAATCCCGCTTATTACCGGATTGGTAAAGTCTGTTTGTACTGGGCCGGCATCATTACTACTACTGCCACCACCACCGCCACCACCGCAGGCACAGAAAACAATCAGCGTAAAGCCAAGAAGAGCGCTTTTTAATTTCATCGCAGCGCCTTTTGCAGCGAGTTTGGTAAAACACGGCAAACCGCTGAGGCAGGAACATCT
>CBDUFM010000200.1:0-5828 GCA_965366325.1 uncultured bacterium | reverse complement strand
CCCTGGAGCATGTAATCAACTTTCATGCCGACTGAGCTAAGCGGTGCATAATCAAATTCCGGCAAAATACTTTGTGCGTGTACCATTGATGCCGCATTACGTTTGCTGCGACTTCCTAATAAGATGGGTGTTGTTGGTGCCGTCACAATACATGGTGTTTTTTCGCGTTGTTGATTATAGAGCCAGGCCCCTTGTTCGGGAATGCCAAGAATGCAGCGTTGTTGCTTGGGCGCATAGAGTGCACCGAGTACTAAGTTCTTATTGACGGCGAGGGCGATTTGTACGATCCATTCATCACGACCGGCAACGTAGGAGCTGGTGCCATCTATTGGGTCAATAATCCAGACGCGATCATTGTGCAGACGGTGTTTATCATCTGTCATTTCTTCACTTAAAATAGCATCTTGCGGAAATTCTTTTTGCAGGGCTTCAACTATTATATCATTGGCAATACGATCACCATCGCTGACTGGCGAACCATCAGCTTTGTATGCATAGGTCATCTGCGCTTGTAATGCGAGCGCTTTATCACCGGCCTTGCGAATAGCATCAAGTACGCACTGGCTCTCAGCGTGTAAGTCCATGAAATTATGCTGTGAATCGTTGTGTGCTGTCAACGGATGGCGCGATAAGCCTAATTATCCAGACGGGCAACGCGTAGGACTTCCTCGGGCGTGGTAATGCCCTGGAGTACTTTACGCACCCCATCCATAGCGAGGGTATGCATGCCGTTGCCAATTGCGGCTTTACGCAGTAAATCCGTGGCAGCCGATTCAAAGGTTAATTCGCGTAGTTCCTTGGACATAACCATAAGTTCGAAAACACCACGGCGACCCTTGTAGCCGGTTTCGCTGCAGCTTTCGCAGCCTGTGCCGTGCATAAATTGACGCCCTTCGGCTTTGTCTTCGGTTATGTTTAATGCGATGAGACTTTTCTGTTCGGGCTCGTAGGGAACTTGGCAAGCAGGACAATTAATGCGAATTAATCGCTGTGCGAGCACGCCTTGAATAGAGGTTGCAACGAGGAACGGTGGAACGCCCATGTCAATTAAACGGGTGATCGCGCTTGGTGCGTCATTAGTGTGCAGAGTGCTGAAAACTAAGTGACCGGTCAGCGATGCGTTAATCGCAATGTTTGCCGTTTCGGCATCACGAATTTCACCAACGAGGATAATATTTGGCGCTTGGCGTAACATAGAACGCAAAATGCGTGGAAAGTCGAGGCCGATTTTAGAGCGTACCTGACATTGGTTAATGCCATTGAGATGGTATTCCACGGGGTCTTCGGCGGTAATAATTTTGCGGTCAGTGGTATTTAAAGTATGCAGGGTTGCATACAGCGTGGTAGTCTTTCCGGAACCGGTTGGGCCTACTACTAATAAAATACCATTTGGACGTTTAATGAGGCCGTCGAATACTTTGAAATCACTTGGGTCAAAGCCCATGTCATTCAATGAGAGTTTGAGGCTTTCACTATCAAGAATACGCATCACCACACTTTCGCCATGTACAGCAGGCAGGGTAGATACACGTAAGTCGATGGAGCGCTCGCCGATTTTGGCTTTAATGCGACCATCTTGAGGCCGACGTTTTTCTTCGACTTGTAGGCCGGCCATAATTTTTAAACGTTGAATAACCGGTCCTTGCAAGCGTTTTGGTGCAGGATCCATGTTTACACAAACGCCATCAATGCGGTAGCGAATTTGTAATCGATCAGACATGGGCTCAATGTGAATATCAGATGCATCTGCACCAATCGCACTTTGAATAATTTGTGTCACAAAACGAATAACTGGTGCATCGTCACCGTCTTCTTCGTCGCCTTGTTCTAAGGCGCGATAATTAATATCTTCGGTCATTTCACCGAGCATACTATCGAGTGTGGATTCAGAGACGCCCCACACTTCTTCTAATGCCTTTTCGATTTGACCCTCAGAGGCAACAGCAGCTTCAATTTGCAGACCAGTGCTAAAGCGTAAATTGTCGATCGCCCCTAAATCGAGCGGGTTCATCATGGCGACGGTTAAAATGTTTTCGCGACGAGAAACAGGAATTAATTTATTGTCCTGAGCAAGATCGCGCGGCACCATTTCTGCAACTGCGGGTGGAATTACCATCGCTTCTAGATCTATGTAGCGGACCTCATGTTGTTCGGCGAGGGCGCGCGCAACGTGTTCGGCTGTGCACGCTTCTGCTTCAACCAAGATCTCACCAATAGGCCTGGTGTCATTGTCATTCATTTGCTTATTGAGCGCATTGGTTATTTCGAGTTCAGAGCAAACTCCCATTTCAACCAATATTTCACCAATATATCGACGCATCAGTTAGGTCTCCACTGGATACTATCAGGCCAGATCCGCTGCTGTGGACCGTAGAGGCCTGATTGTGCAGGGCTGTGTATCAGATTGATGCACAAGCTTGAACGTATGGTCTGCTCAGCCTCAGAGGATGCTTTTTATGAGGGTGTTAAGAGCGGCCATATTGAAGGGTTTGCTTAAAATTGGGCAGTTTAGTGCTTCTTGGAGCTCAATGACGGCCGGTTGGCTGGTATCGCCACTGATTAGGGCTACGTGATGCTTCAGATTTGGATATTTTTGCACAATCTCATTCACAAAGGCACAGCCACTGCCGTCAGGGAGGCTGGCATCTACTATGCAGCAACTAATCTCTTGGTTGCTCATGATGTCATGAGCCTCACGCAGCGAGGCTGCAACGGCGGCCTCGGTTTTGCTCTCACTCAGAGCCTCGAGGATGAGCTCGGTGATGAGCGGTTCATCATCAAGGATGAGCATGGTTGACGGCTTGATCGTGGGTAGCTGGTTCCCAGATTCGAAGCTGCTGTTGTCTGGAATAGGCATTAAGATGCTACAGCGTGCGCCAGTCCCACGCGGGTTGTAGTCAAAGTTAAGCGTACAGCCGTTCTCAGCCAAGATGGCTGAGGCGATGCTGAGGCCGAGGCCAGTGCCCGTCTGTTTGGTCGAGTAGAACGGTTTGACCGCGTTTCTGATTTCTTCATCAACTGGGGTGATGCCATCGTTGTCTATATGAATTGAGAGACGTTCGTGCTTAAAGCTATGACTGATAGTGATTTTTTGGGCGCGGGCATAAATGGCGTTTTCAATGATTTGATCAAAGACACGTGCAAAGGCACGTGGACTGGCGGAAAACGTGGGAATTTCCTCGACGAATGTTAGCTGTGGCAGCTCAAAGCCGCGTTGTACTAAGCGTTCAATGGCGATGTCACAGATATTCTGCACCGTGCAGTTTTCAGTGATTGCATCATCTGTAACGCTGTAGCTACGCAGACGCTCAATTAGTTTTTTGCAACGTTCGATTTCTGTTTCGACAACCAGCATGCAATCTTGTACGTCACCATCAGCTTTACGCAGGCGCTTGAGGCGCTGTGAATGGCCAAGGATAATACCAAGCGGATTATTTAACTCATGGGCGAGGCCACGTACCAATTGACTGATCGCAGCTTGGGTTTCCAGATGCACAATGTCATCGCGGTACACATGTAGGCGTTGATTGGTTGCGGCGAGTTCTTCAGTACGCGTTGTGACAATATCTTCAAGGTCTCTCTTTAAGCATTCTAATTCGAACTTACGGTGCGTTAGTTCCTCATTGAGGGTGGCATTCATGAAACGCAAATGAGAGCTGGCAGCGCCCTGTCTAATCAAGGCATGAAGCTGTTCGGTGCTCCAGGGCTTGGGTAAAAACGCATCAATATGTCCAAGGTTAATCGCATTTACAGCGAAGGTAAAATCGCTTTCACCGGTAAAAATTACGCGAAATGTATTGGGGTGTTCTTCACTCAGTTCGGTGAGAAATTCGAGCCCAGTTTGCGTGTCCCCTAATTGGTGGTCAACAAAAGCGATATCAATGGTAAATTGATTAAGATAATCTTTGGCCTGTGCAATGTTCGAGCAGGTAAGCACCTGAATCGGCAGCTCAAAGGTTTGGCGTTGAATGGCTTTGAGAATGCCTTCTTCATCATCAACAACGAGAATTTGTGCCTTGGCATTTTTTTGTGATAGTGCTTCTAGGGTGAGGCTACTCGTAGGTTTCATGTGCTGCCCCCAATAAATGACCAACAATTACGAGGCCACGCTGATCGAGCGCCACAAGCTCAAAGGTAATAGGCGATGTCTTGGTATTAAAATTAAATTGCTGACCCAGTTCAGTGCTGCCGAGAGCCCATTGGCAAAGGTCTTCGGGCAGACAGGCGTTAGCCGGATCGCCTAAGATGATATCGTTAAAAATTTCGCGGGCTAAGGCATTGGCTAAAACAATTTGGCCGCTGGGATCGATGCCTACCACAATGACCGGTAAATGATCGAGCACGTCTTGATTGAGTTGCAGGGCGCTGTTTCTCAGTTCGAGCGCATTTGAGCGTTGCTCAACCATGGCCTCAAGGTTGGCATTAAATTTTTGTAATTGCTGATTTTGTTGAATACTTTTTTGATGGAGTCTTTCATTTTCTGCAAGAAGCTGTGAGCGCTCGACGCCAAGGCGTACGGCCATGACTAACTCTTCATCATTCCAAGGCTTGGTAATGAATCGGTAAACTTCGCCGCCATTTACAGCCTGGCGTAGTAATTCGACATCAATATGTCCACTAAATAAAATCCGACTGGTATTGGGGCTGATCTCGCGGACTTTACGCAATAAATCAACGCCTTGCATGCCCGGCATATGTTGATCACTCACTATAACGGCAGGCAGATATTGTTCGACGGCGCTCATGGCTTCTTCAGCGTTATTGCAACAAATTATATCATAGGACTCAAATGCTAAGAGCCGTTTGACTGAGCGTTGAATCGGTTTTTCGTCGTCAACGATAACAATATGTGCGTTATTCGACATGCGTAACCGCAGGGAACTTAAGGGTAAAGCAGGCGCCACCGTATTTTTGACCAGTGCTATAGCT
Organism: uncultured bacterium; assembly: GCA_965366325.1. Taxonomy (GTDB): domain Bacteria; phylum Planctomycetota; class UBA11346; order UBA11346; family UBA11346; genus JANQLF01. Next base: position 899 of record CBDUFM010000200.1, on the reverse strand, counting down.
TATGTCACCATGGTGTTGGCGCATAATTTCACGAACGATAGCAAGGCCAAGGCCGCTGCCTTGTTGGGAATCTTTGGTGGTATAATAGGCATCAAAGATATGCGCTTGTGACGCAGCTGTTACACCTGGACCGCTGTCTTCGATGCGAATAAGCGATGCATTTTCATCGCCCATAGTTTCTATGTAGAGCTTCCCACCGCTGGGTTGCATCGCTTGGACGGCATTATGAATTAAATTGGTGACCGCTTGAATAATCTGTGAGCGAATTAATAAAATTGGTTGGCAATTGCCAAAGGAGCTTTCCACCTGTGTGTTGGATTTTAACTGATGGGTCATGACATTCAGTGCACTACGCACGCAGCTATCTGGGCTGATATATTCGGTGCTAAGGCTGCTGCGACCGAGCATTTTTAAATCGGCAACAACCGCTTTGAGGTGTTCCGACCCGTCGGTGGTTTCTTCAATTAAGCTGAGGATATCTTCTTTGATATAGTCCCAGTGTTTTTCTTGGATGAGTGCATCCCAGCTTGCCTGTTGATCTGGCGCAATCATATCACGCGCCTGCTCGATCATGTCGCGCATGGCGAGGACGTATTTTTGAAGGCTGTTAATATTGCTGGCTATATAGCCGATGGGATTATTTAATTCATGAGCAACGCCAGCGGTGAGTGCACCGAGGCTCATCATTTTTTCACGGTGGATACCGTCGCTATTCAGCTGCTCGTGTGTATGCTCAGGAAGACCCATGGGATCATCCTTTTTTCAGGCTAACCTCGATGGAAAATTGTCCAATCGACGATTTAAACAGGATGACAATACAGGGAACGGCTTTGGATTGTGCGGTCACATAATTACGGCCAACCACAATTTTTGGTAAACCAATATCGAAGGAGTAACCT
>CBDUFM010000199.1:0-5830 GCA_965366325.1 uncultured bacterium | reverse complement strand
AGCGCCGTTGCGCTCGCACCCCTCGCCAAGCATCAGCAAGCCGTCTCTATTCACGCCAGTCCGCTGCGCGAAGTAGCGACCGGTGTTGTTACCCCAACCGACGAAGCGCCTTTGGGTACGGTACCCATATCCGCCGCTGAATGGCCCAGCCTGCTCAGCGCTTTTATTGAAACCCTCAATGAAGAAAGCCGCCAAGCCTATGGTCAGGCGCTTACCCAAAGCTGGGCTCTTGGACGCGCAGAAAGCCTCGTTCCCAGCCTGAGTCGCATGGCACGTCCAAGTGGGCGTGGCCGTAGTCGCCAACTCCATGACCTCAATGATGACCTCGGTCTCTGCGGCATTTGGGGCTGAAACCAGCTCAACAGCCTGGAAACACGAGCTACTACAGGCAGGCACGGTCCTGCCCCATCCTGTCTTTGTGTAAGAACTCAACAGGCCTAGGAAAATATCCGTATAACGCCCCATTATTAAGTCTATAGCCCAAAGTGGAGCTACAACTTTTTAAAACAGGCATAGCATGGGCCGGCCTTAACACCAATGACTAATAACAGATCGGATGACATGAACGACATCAATTGGAATCAATTTCTCGGACTAGAAGTAGACGGCACAGCGCACACCCCTGACCGCAAAAAACTCCATAGCGTCATTGCGCTCAAACTAAGCGCTGCCGGACTACCGGTTCCCGCAGGCCTAGATTTAAGTAGTGTTGAAGATGCAGCTGATTTATTAGCTATACACCGCCAACAGGATCGACTGCTGGAAGATCAGCACAGCCCCATTGATCAACGCATTCAAGCATTCATTAACCAAGAGTTGGGTGCGCTTGACGGAGAAGTTGTCCCGCAACTACCCAAACCATTTGAACTCGACCGTCACGGCCTCGCCCGTGAACTCTCGATCCCCTATGGCGGTAATGAAATCCATGCTGAGCGCGTGTCGAGCTATCGCCTCGGTAACGGTGTCTTACATAATCCATTAAATGACCGCCGTACGACTAAAGGCGTTTTCCATATTGCCGAAGGCGGCCTACCTATTCCTGGTGATAAAAAAGCTGTGCCGCTCGTCACCTTTTCTCGTTTATTAAATATCGCCTTAACCGAGCAGCCATCAAAATTGATGACCCTCCCCTTTACGGCCAACTCTGAAGAGAGCGCTGATATATTCGTTGGCTTAATGATGCGTCCGGTCGTCTGCCCAGCGATCCCTGAGCGCAGCGCCGAAAAAACCATGGAAGTGCGCTTTTTCGCACCTGGCAGTCTTGTCTGTAATCTAGACTTTGTGGAGAGTATTTTTGGTAATGCTGGCAATGCCAACCTCCCTAAAAATGACGCTGGCTTAGATTGTGAACATTGGACCGGCCACACTGGTTGTGTCATTCTCGCAACACACCTGTGCCATCAAAAGAAAAAAGACCTCGGCCTACCACATATTAAAGATGCCACCGAACGTCAAATAAAAGACGGCATGTGCTGGGAAAAAGAGGACGAACTCTACAACGACGGCACCCCGTTTAAAATCTGCCATCGCACCATGGATGGCGTAATGATTACCATCATTGCCGACAACTACTTCGGCTACTGTAAAAAAGAAGTCAAAACACAAATCGGCTACGCATCCAATCTCTATGGCATGAGTGAAGAAGAGCATGCTGGTGGTGCACTTGCATTCCCACGCTACTCACTCGGACATTATTTTAATGCGACTGCCAGCCAAGTATGGACCGGAAAACACAGCATCGAATCATGCAAAAATGATTTCGCCGATATCATGACCTTTCAAGAAGAGGGCTACGGTATCGATAAACGTTATCCAACCATTCTCTACGTTCCCGAAGACGCCGAATTCTCACTACCCACACAATCAGTTAGTTGGAAACGTGACGGCGTGGCGCAAAGCATCCCACTGAAGCCGGAACACATTTACGTTTTACCGCATGGCTATAAAGTTTCGATGCATCGTCACCCAGGCGCACCAAGTTGGCGTCTTATCGGCACCTCATCCGAAGGCACCTTCTGCCACAAGCCATGCACTGTTTCCGGTGGTGGTAAATCTGAAATATCTAAGCGCTTTGATGACGCTATTATTCATGGACCCATCTACATATCAGACTTTGAAAAAGATTTTAATATTGTTCAAGAAATCTTTGACCGTGACTTCAGCGACCGCTTTTTACCATCGTGCATGCCCGACTACAGTGTCAAAAAATCTCGAGACATCCTGAGCCTTGAGCGTTCAATTGGTTCTGTGGTTAAATTGTTAACGCCATCTAAAAGCGAATACACAGAGGCCTACAATGCATGGCTTGATGCCATTCCTAATCACATTAAGGCCTTGGTCTTTATCATTAAACGCTTTTACAACCCAGACTGGGGCAACGATTGGCGCCAACACTTCATGGTCGATGTCATCGATGGACGTCCAGCACCTGAACTGAAATATGAAAACCGTAAGCTCATCGGCTCCTACGTTCGTGTTGGCATTAATACCGATGGATCGTGGTGCACCTTTAAACTACGCCAAGACTTCATCCCAGCCTCAAAAGTACAAATGGAAGATGATATAACGGCATCAACCATCGTGCCACGTGAATGGGTACGCGGCCCGCATAGCGGCGTCATTAACGAGTCGATTAAATTGACTCGTAACTGTGAATATCGTTTATTCCAACGTCCAGATGAAGCCATTCATCGCGGCTTTGATAAGCAAACCGAATATGATATGGCACAAGATGATTTATTTGCCTCAAACTATCAACCGCTCTCCAGTGCTGACCTCAAAAAATTAACTCATAATGTGGTTGAATTCGAAGAATACAGTCAGCCCATGCGTCAGCATTTACGCAAATTGTCGCAGCAAGATGATGGCTTTGCAGTCTCTTCTGCACATCCACGCATCATCGATGGCGTTGCCACTAAAAATCCACGCTACCTGCAATTGCGTCCGGACTTTGCACGCTCTCGTGATCGTTACCTCGCCGACATTGGTACACGTCTCGCCCGTAAATTAACCACGGACAAAACCTTGTCGTGGGGTGTTAATGCCGTGATTAGCGGTCGTCGCAATAATCCAGCAAGTGAAGGCATACGCCCATTAGCCGTCTACGGGCCAATTCATTACCAAGAACTCCCTGAACTGTTTATGGATTTTATTTGCAGTCTCACCGGCAAGTCTCCTTCAACGACCGGCGCAGGCAGTGAAGGCGCTCTAACCAAGGGACCATTTAACGCGCTGCAGGCATGCGCAGATTTAAACAACGCTTTAATCGGCATGATCATCACTGGCTATGATGGCTTTAGCTCTGCTGCTGGGCACATCGGACCAGAGCGCCGTGTCGATCACGATATCAGCCTCCTTATTCCAGAAATCTGGTCGCGCATTGCCATTCAAGAGCGCAGCGCGGCAAGCTTCTTAAAACAAGGCCTCCTAGAAAAACTAGAAGACTTTGAGCACAATGGTAAACAGGTGCTCGCTAGTCGACTTGGGTACCGTATTACCAGCAATTTCGTCCGTAACTATTTTGGTAAAATTTTCGATAATCCCGCAGCCGTTTTTGACGAAAAACTCCTCAAACCTGAACTGCAAGACCTCGACCAATTTGCCGATGGCATCCTTAATATTACTGAGAACCAAGCATTGGTGGCACAACGCTACATTGATGACGGCAGTATTTTAAATGCCTGCCCACCACTCAAGGCGCTGCTGATGATTATGGCCACTGGTAGCTACGAAGGGAAAGACATAAACGATCCCGCTATTCGCGAAATGTTTAGCCGCGAACATGTGCTCGCCAGTGACTGGTATCAACAGCGCTTAGAGATTAAACAGCAACGTGAAATCACACTATGGGAAAAACACATCAGCAATCTCAAGAATTTTAAAACCCTAAACAGCAATCGCTTCTGGGTTCACAAATTTGACATAGAAGCACGCATCAAAAAAGCCGAAGACACACTCACACTGGTTAGCGATAAACAATACGCTGCTGATCTGCGCGGCACCATTGGCGCCGACCCGATCAACAGCTAAACAAGCACACCGAACAGCAAACAAACGGCCCATCGCAGTCACGCTGCGATGGGCCTTGTTGTTTCCATATACATTATATTTATTTAATACAATTGCTTAATAGTAGCAGCACTACAGTCGCTTAATGCCTGGTTCTGCATATACCAATATTGGCGATGGCTCAATGTTTGCCCCGGCTTCACGCAAGCTAAAGCGCCCATGGTCTCCATTTCAACCATGAAATTATCATTACCAACATACAGCGCTATGTTGGCATTTGCCGGATAAGTTGCCTGCGGCTCATAGTCAGTTTTAATCAGCAATGCCACATCACGCTGTCGATCATTTAAAGCCAGACAGCTCGCGGCCGTATTCAGCATGCGTTTATTTTCTTTAGCACCTGGGGTTAAAACCATGCAATCATCGGTAATCACAAACTGATCATCAGCAAAGGTTTTTTGCCCATGTCCAGCCCACTCTTTAAACAAGGTAATCGTTGCAGTATTAAAGCTGCTGTCATCACCAAGCGGTATCAGATACTGACAATCAGCACTTGGTAGTGTACAGGTTAAAGCCCAGATGCCGGCACTAAACAGCATATCTGAATTATTTTTGACTACATTATCAACTTGCAGCCGCTGCTCGTCAATAATTTCAATACGCAGACCGCGCTGGACACGATTAATGGGGTCCTCTGCGCCCCAAATTTCTAAACAATCGCCATCAACACTAAAGGTACTCGGCTGATTATCCGGGAAATAGGTCTCTTCGCTCTCATCCGCTAGTCCACGCGACAACCACACGCGGTGACCGCCACGCAAATACCAGGACTCATCGCGAGCTGGACTACGACGCGTATATGCCTCAGGGTCCGCTGCCCAAAATAACATATTTTCCTTAGCGCCAATCGACAAACTACACAAACGTGGCCCGAATGCGGTCGCCACCTGTAACTCAAAGGCTGCCGTTGTAATCGCCAGTGTTTCTAAGCCATTCCAAGTACTTGGTGTAATCGGCATTAGTATCTCCTAAACATGGGCAGCAGGTCTAAGCACAAAGGCAGCGATTGAAACAGGAAGATTTTACTTGACTAGTCAACTAATGATGGATATACCATATCCATGAGCAAAATTGGACGGATCGCAGCAGAGATCAAACAAGATAAAGGCTTCAGCAGCATACAGCAAGAAGCCTTACTAACGCTCTTGCGTACTGGTGATTGGGTTAGACATGTTTTTGCCCAGCACTTTGCTCAGCACGGCGACCTCACCCATCAACAGTACAATGTTCTCCGCATTTTGCGTGGCGCTGGACCACGTGGCCTACCAACGCTACAAATTGCCGAGCGCATGCTTGAGCATACCCCTGGCATTACACGGCTCATTGACCGCCTCATAAAGAAAGACTTAGTCCTCCGCATTCCGTGCCCAGAAGATCGACGCCAAGTACTCTGCTCTATCAGCCAAGCAGGCCTAGCAGCACTCGCACGCATTGATCATGATATCGACAAACTCGATCACGACATCTTGAGCAAGCTTGACGAAAAAAGTATCAAACAGCTTATTCACCTCTTAGACCGCATCCGGTCGTAACCTTTTTTTGGAGTAATACATGACTAATCAACTAATGACCAAACAAGTTATACAGAGCGACACAGCCCTATGGAAAAAGGCAGTTTCCGTCCTGGTCCACAGCAGCCCTAGCAGTGGGGCCGTAGTCCTACGTAGCGGTCTCGCGGCAGTGTTTTTTGCTCATGGCGCACAAAAAGCGCTCGGCCTATTTGGCGGCCCTGGCTGGAGTGGCACCTATGACTTCTTCACTG
>CBDUFM010000198.1:0-5860 GCA_965366325.1 uncultured bacterium | reverse complement strand
CGCTCTAAATCTTCGTCGAGCATAAACTCGCCACCAACATTCGAGATCCGCAAGAAATCTAGGTCAGCCTCTAATTCACGTACGGCATCATGATAGACCTGTTCGGCATCAGCCGCATCGCCACCATCTAAGATCGTTCGCAACTTAACTATTTCTGCGTCACGCTTAATTAATTCAAAGCGTGTTTCAATTAATTCAATACGGTCAAATATTGTTTGTAGTTTGGTCGCCTTATCCATGACCCATTCAGGTGTCGTCACCTTACCACAGTCATGCAACCACCCAGCGATCTTTAATTCATAGCGGTCATTTTCAGTCATCGAAAATGCTTTGAGCGGACCACGATCACAGGCAGCAACAGCATCGGCAATAGCCATGGTTAATTCAGGTACGCGCCGACAGTGTCCACCAGTGTAGGGCGACTTATCATCAATCGCAGTCGCAATTAATTTAATAAACGATTCAAACAAGGCACGCATATCATCAACTAATTGATTGCGGGTCAGAGCCATCGCCGCCTGCGAAGCTAAACTTTCTGCGAGGCTTTGCTTATTTTCATCAAAGGCAATCGGCTCACCGGTTTGAGGATCCAAGCAATTTATTAATTGTAGGACACCAATGATCTCATCTTCATGATTTTTCATCGGCACAGTTAAAAATGACTGCGAATGATAATCCAAACTTTCATCAAAGGCCTTAGTTCCGGAAAAATCAAACCCCTCAGCATGATAGGCATCTGGAATATTAATCGTCACATCCAAGAGCACCGCATGAGCAACTATCGAATCCATGTTTGCTTCGCCATCATCATTGTAGAGCGGTACTGGGCTAAGGCTGATCTCCTTGCCACTCAGACCGCCCATCACAATACCCAATGAATCCGTACGTACGATCTCAAACTCGAGAAAGCGCCGATCTGGGGTCACTGAGTAGATAGTCCCACCGTCGGCATGGCACAAATCCTTGGCAGCCAGCATAATCAGCTCAAGCAAGCTGTGCGGATTGGCCTCTTTAGAGAGGGCAATCCCAACCTCATTGAGTCGCTTTAAAGTAGCAGCTAAATCTAGGCTCATCGCCTCGGACATCGTCTCTCCCAGTGCAGCATAGGCCCTAAACCACCCCAGCTCCAGTGCCATGATGGCCAAAACGCAGGAGGTGAAACTCAGGCCCTAAGACCTCAGATCCGCGCCTGATCCCGCTATCCCAAGCCCAGCGATCTAGACGGCGCGATCCGACAAGAGCGCATTTGCGTTTTGATGCTTATCAATACAGTGCCGCGCCCACAAACAAACAAAACGAAGCTAACCGCTAGACGACAAGGAAGCAGCAATGGCTATCAAAGTCCACTATGCAAAAACTGCAAAACTGACTCCCCTCAAAAAGAAAACCGTTGCCATCATTGGCTACGGCAGCCAAGGCCACGCCCACGCGCTCAATCTGCGCGATAGTGGCGTCAATGTAGTGATCGGTCTCTACAGCAAAACCAGCCCCAGTGCCAAAGCAGCCAAAAAAGACGGCTTTAAAGCACTGACCATCGCTGATGCCGTTAAAGCTGCTGATGTCATTATGGTTCTTGTACCTGACGAATTTGCTCCAGAAGCATACGCCTCAGACATCGAGCCAAACCTCAGTGCCGGCAATATGTTGATGTTTGCCCACGGTTTCAACATCCACTTCAACTTTATCAAAGTACCTGCCAACGTGCATGTTAGCATGATCGCACCGAAAGGCCCTGGCCACACGGTACGCAGCGAATTCGTTAAAGGCGGCGGCGTTCCACAACTGGTCGCTATCCACCAAGTCGCCAAAGGCTCAACCAAGAAAGCGTGTCTCGCACTCGCACTCGCTTACGGCGCAGGCCTTGGCGGTGCACGCGCTGGCATCATCGAAACGAGCTTCAAAGAAGAAACCGAAACCGACCTCTTCGGCGAACAAGTTGTTCTTTGCGGTGGCCTGAGTGAACTCATCAAAGCTGGCTTCGAAACCCTGACCGAAGCAGGTTATGCGCCAGAAATGGCTTACTTCGAATGTCTCCACGAAGTCAAACTCATCGTTGACCTCATGGTTCAAGGCGGCATCAGCTACATGCGCTACAGCGTCAGCAATACGGCTGAATTCGGCGACTACTATACTGGTCCAAAAATCATTACGCCGACCACCAAAAAGGCGATGGCTAAAGCCCTCAAGACCATTCAAAGCGGCAAGTTTGCTAAAGACTTCCGCGCGGAATGCCAAGGCGGCAAGAAAGCTATGAACAAATTACGTAAGAGTGAATACAACCACAGCATCGAAAAGACCGGCCGCAAGCTGCGTAACATGATGAAGTGGATCGATGCTAAAGACATCAAACCTAGAGGCTAATTTTCTCTACCGATTCCATAAACGAAACCGAGAGATTAACTACCTCTCGGTTTTTTATGGTCATACCGTTCTAGGTTTTCAGGACGTCATAACGGATTAATCCGTAGCGATCGGCAAGCCGATTATTGCGCTACTACTTAAGCCGTTACTCCTGAAATATTCTAGGGAATATTTCGCCGCTGCCGCTAGACATCAAACCGAGTGGCTAAATTTCTCTACCGATTCCATAAACGAAACCGAGAGATTAACTACCTCTCGGTTTTTTATGGTCATACCGTTCTAGGTTTTCAGGACGTCATAACGGATTAATCCGTAGCGATCGGCAAGCCGATTATCGCGCTACTACTTAAGCCGTTACTCCTGAAATATTCTAGGGAATATTTTGCATTCCACCAAGTCTCTCAACTCGACATAGGATTAGTGCTCAGTCTCTGCAAAGCGCTTCGAACTGGCAACGAGCGTATCTGATATAATTCGACCGTATAATCTGATAACTGATCTAAGAACAGTAGGTAAAACCGTCTTAGTCCAAGGCCTGCACACTGCGACAGGCCAACAAAAGGCCTTGCGCCTGCACTTGTGCACGATCCGCGATAGTGTAACCGGGAATCCACAGGACCCCCTCATCGTCTGCTACGACCCATAAACGCGCACGTTTCTGTTGTGGACATTTTTTATCGGATAAATATTGATAAACATTTTTATGGCCCGGTGCGCCAAATGGCTGCCAACGTTCACCCGCACGAATACAACGAATCTGCAAATCACCTTTAATCGCAGCAGGATTGAGCGCTGCCTGCATTGGACTAAGCGTGCGCGGATCCAGCGGCGAGGCCGCGGTACGCGTAAACGTCACATCATCGACACGCACTGTGTCATGAAAGGCATAGACACACTCGGAGCCAGACCGCTCTTGAAACCACGCGATGACTAATTCATTTTTAATAAACGTATAATCAGATAAATTAAATCGCTGGCTGCTTTCTCCAAATAAAAGCTGTTCGCAGCGATGAATATGTGCGCGTGACAAAGGCAAGCGTAAATGCATTAATAATCGTCGCCAAAATATACCGCGCAGTGTCAAACTCCAAAACTGCAGCTGTGCAATGCTGACCTCCGAACGCGCTACAATATCATCCCAGTGTTTATCAAGACGTGCATCAAAAGCATCGAGCTGCTGTCGGTGATGTTCTGCGCGCTGCACTAAGGCTTCAGTGAAACCGGGACAGCCTTGTTCAAATTGTGGCAACACACTTCGACGGATAAAATTACGGCGATATCGTTCATCAGCATTACTACTGTCTTCTCGCCACGGCACAGTTTGGGTCACCGCGTAGTCGCGCAGATCCTGACGACTGAGACGCAAAAGCGGTCGCAATAAATGACAGTCACCAATGGGTCGTTGCACCCGCATGCCCGCCAATCCATGCGCATGCGCACCACGAAAAATGTGCATCAGGATGCTTTCCGCTTGATCATCGCGGTGGTGAGCGGTCAGTATCCATGTACATGCCGTTAATCTGGCAATCTCCTGCAAACGCTCATAGCGATAATCCCGCGCACACACCTCAATCCCACGGCCCTCTTGTTCTGCCAAGTCAGCGATGGCCTGCATTTCACAGGTCAATGCCAAGGCATGCTCAGCACAATAATCACGGAGCAATTGAGCGTCCAATGGGCTGTCCACACGTAATTGATGATCGAGATGATAAACGTGTAAGGGCCAACGCCCGGCACAGCGCAGAAGATCTAACAACACCATAGAATCACAGCCACCACTAACGGCGACTAATAAGCGCGTTCCATCCGCAGGTAAATCATGACAATGCTCTATCAGGTGCATGCCCTACTATTGATAGCAAAATGCCTTTTTATAGTGCTTGTTTTTGCAGCGCCTGTTCGGCCTGACCGCGAACTACTTTCGATGTCAACATGTCCACCAAGGTTGGCAGGACATCAATGGTATTTGCGCGCAAGCTATGCGTTGCAATGCCAGACAGCGGTGTTTCTTCTGAATTAATTTCAACAACTGGATTTCCTGCCAAGGCCATTTCTGGTGCAATTTCTGCAACCGGCTGCACTAAACAGGACGAGCCAATAACCAAACAGGCATCTGGAGCGAATATTTGAATCGCACGAATACTGCAACGCGCAATTGATTCACCGTACCAAATCGATCCGGGTCGCGTGTCGCTGCCACATTGTGGACAAGCCATAAAACTATAACCGTTATCTGCGGTATCGCGAATCGACCAACCACAGTCCTTGGAACAAGTCGTATCGAATAAATTACCGTGCAAGGAAATAACACCATGCACGCCAGCGCGCTCTAATAAATCATCTTCATTGGTGGTGCTCACCACTACGCGACCGTCTGCATAATGCTCTTGTAATAAGGCTAAGCTACGATGGCCAGAATGCGGGACACAGCCAGCAATCTTCAATCGGCGATCACGATACCAGTCCCAGACCATGTCCGGATTGGCTTGGAAGGCTTCGGGGGTTGCCAAGTCCTGTGCTTTGTGGGTTTCCCAGACCCCACCGTCACCCCTGAATGTCGGAATGCCGCTATCGGCACTCATTCCGGCGCCAGTAAGTACCAGCAGCCGACGACAGTCCTGTAAGGATTCAGCAGCATTACAAATATGCGACTGCAGATCAGGGCTCATTGCTACATCATGTGGGACCCAAGCCAGGTTCCAAGTCCAATCTATGTACAAATTTACAATTTTTGACTGGATTCGACACTGGGTCCAGACATGATATTTTTTAATGGACGAACGTAACTTTAGTGATATCAACGATTTCTGCTCTACAGCCCAGGCCGAAGGGGTCAGCACAGTGATACTGTGCTACACTGATGAATGGGGCCCTAGTCCGCGTGAGAACAACGCCGTCTACTGTGGGCCACGCAAACAGATGCTGTTACTGACTTATGTCAAAGGCTGCATCTGGCGCTGTTTCTTTGAAAGCGAAGAAGCCGACAAAGAAATTGTGCAGAAAAAAGTTGCTTCTTATGGTCTCAAGTGGGAATTACGCTCACGCAACCTCGCCAAGTACGGCAACGCTAAATAAGCGCCGGCGGCGTCGCCGCAGCAAGCACACGACCTGCCTCCGCAACGTCATCAGCGATCTGCGCCTGCAAGGCATCCAAGCTCTCAAACTTTTGCTCTTCACGCAGTCGTTGTATAAAATAAACGGTCATCTGTTCATCGTAGCAGTCGCCAGACCAATCAATTAAATGCGCTTCGACACTCAGCGGTCTAAAATCCGCGATGCTTGGCAAATAGCCAATATTAACTGCAGCTGGCACACAAAGCGCTTGATCAGCCAAGCGCACAAACGCAGCATAAACAGCAGCTGCTGGTATAAGATTATCGATGCCTTGAATATTAGCCGTAGGAAATCCTAAACGACGCCCACGTTGATCGCCCTCTACAACGCGACCATGCACCGCATAAGGGCGACCCAATAATTGCTGAGCCACTGCACAGTCGCC
>CBDUFM010000197.1:0-5860 GCA_965366325.1 uncultured bacterium | reverse complement strand
GATGAACTTAAGCCCGAACCAAGCGGCACATTTCCGGTTAAGGCAATGTCACAACCGCGCAATTCATAACCCGCTTCCAGCAAAACACTGGCACTCCCCTTCACGTAATCAGCCCAAGCCTGCTCCGGGTCCTTGGCAATCTCATCACTCAAAGTGAACTCGACGACAGCGCCTGTTTGCTGAGAAAACACACGCACCAGCTGATCATCACGACCCGCGATTAGCGCTAAGACATCGCGCTCGATCGCCATCGGTAAGCAAAAACCGTCATTATAATCAGTGTGTTCACCAATTAAGTTAACCCGCCCAGGGGCACGTACGCCGGACGCGGGCTCACGACCATATTGTTTAACGAAATCATCTTTAAGGAGTTGAAGACGTGATCCTTGCATAGGAAACCTTTAATTAATATATCTAGAAACGTTCGACTTTTCGGCCTAGCAACTGTTGCACCGTGCGCTTAAACAGATCCCCAACACGCTCAGTGGTTGGCAATTGCAAAGCACGTTCAGCAAGACTCTGTGCACCCTGCATATCAATAGAGCGAATAATCTTTTTAACCACCGGTATCTGCGGTGCACTCATTGATAAATTACGTACGCCAATACCAAGTAAAAACATAGTATAAATAGGGTCACCCGCCATTTCACCACAGATAGTCAAATCACGATTATGTTTCTGAGCAACATCAACTATATTCTTCAATAAATGCAACATACCTGGATTATGACCATTATACCAAGACGATACTTCGCGCTGATTTCTATCCGCTGCACAGACATACTGGGTTAAATCATTGGTGCCAATACTGAAGAATTCCACCTCGCGGACAAATTTATCCAGACTGAGTGCCGCAGCTGGTACCTCAACCATCATACCAATAGGCACCCGCGGATTATGATCGACTTTCTGCTCGCGCAAAGAACGCATCGCATGACGCATCATGCGCTTAGCCACACGTATGTCTTCTACACTGGTAATAAACGGAAACATTAAACGCACATTACCATGACAAGCAGCACGTAAAATCGCCTTTAATTGAATCAGCTGATATTCTTCATGCTCAATTGCTAAGCGAATAGAACGCATGCCTAGTGCATGATTTTCTTCTTCTGGAATTGGCAAATACGGTAAATGCTTTTCAGAACCAATGTCCATGGTACGGAAGGTAATCGGCTTATCACCTAAAGACTCAACCATTTCTTTATATAAATGGTACTGTTCATCTTCATCCGGATAAGACATCCGCGTCATTAATTCAAACTCAGTACGATATAAACCTATACCAGCTGCCGCATGGTGATGCACCAAAGGAATCTCTGACACATGTCCAACATTGCATTCCAAAGAAACATCACTGCCATCTTTAGTTGTGGCCGGTAGATCAACCTCTGAGCGCAGTTTGCTTTGGTAATCTTCCAACTCTTGTCGAGCCTGCTCATATTGCTGAATGACTTCACGGCGTGGATTAACCACAACGAGTCCCGCACTGCCGTCGACAATGACAAAGTCGCCGTCCGTGATGTGCTCGGCCAATCCCTCGACACCCATAACTCCAGGCGTACCCATAGCACGCAGCATGACCGCTACATGTCCACGGTCACTACCGGTTTCACAAATAACACCAAGCACATGATCCTGTGTTAATTGTTCAATGTCAGATGGGTATAATTCTTTTGCAAAAATAATATCTTTATAATGCGCTGACTCATCCGCCTGTTCGCGACTACTGCCCTCAATCGGTGTTAAGGAACTTAAATTATCCAGCAAACGCTGACCGACATCCCTGATATCTGCCGCACGCTCGCGGATATTTGCATCCTCAACCATGCTCAACGTTTCGTAGTACCCATCCACAATAACCGAGACAACCACTTCTACAGGACGCAAAGAGTTTTGTATCTCATCACGTATTTTTCCCTGCAATGCACGGTCTTCAATAATGGCAATATGCGCATCAAAAATCATCGCTTCAATTTCACCGATGTCTTTTGCTACCTTCGCACGGGAAACCATCAATTGCTCTTTGGAGATGCGCATAGCTTCCTGCAAACGCTCAAGCTCAGTCTCTACCTCATGTGCTTCTATAGTTCGATCTGACAGCACATGCGTTTTACGAAATTTGAGATGGACTTTACCGATAGCGATGCCTGGTGCGACCGAAATCCCACGATAAGTCGATTTCTTACGGGTAGTCTTATTCGTGTCAGGTGGTCGACCGCCGCGCAGCATACTAAGACGCCGATCCTACATTTAATGCAGCGCTAAATAAGGACTCAGCCTGCGCAAGTGCTGCAGGAATATCTTTACCGTTTTTACCGCCCGCCTGTGCATAATCCGGACGTCCACCGCCACCGCCACCAACAAGCTTCGCTAGCGCGCCGACGATTTCACCGGCTTTAACACCCTGTGCATACAAATCATCACTCACCGCAACAACCAAAAGCGCTTTACCATCATTATTTGAGCCTAAAACCAAACAATAACTTGTTAGCTTTTCTCGTATGGCGTCTGCAACCTGCTTCAGAGATTTTGCATCAACTGCAGCAAGCTCACTCACCAAGAGCGCCTGACCGGCCACTTGTTTTTGCCCAGCGATAATACCATCCACTGCCGCCAACGCCGCCTGTCCGGCCTGCTGCTCTTGTAGTTTACGCCATGCTTTTATTTGTTTTTGCAAAGCAAGACATTGGTCCAAGGCGCAATCACCCGTGAATTCTAAATCCAATGACAACGTCGCTGCTAAAGCACGCGCTTCATCGACTAATAATTTTAAGCGCTCCACAATACCATCATTTTGCACTTTAAATAATTTTGCTAAATCCGCGAGCTCCTCAACGTTAACCGAAGCCACAGCCAGGTACGATGCGCACTCTTCTGCCACCTGCTCTTCTTGCTCACGTAACGCTACTGCCGCAGCACCACTTACCGCAACAATCCGACGAATTCCTGCAGACGAAGCCTCATCCTTCAAAAGACGAAAATGCTTAATCTCTTTCGTGTTTTCAACATGACAGCCGCCGCAAAACTCAAGCGATACATCAGCAGTACCCATGGTTACCACGCGAACCGATGCGCCATATTTTTCACCAAATTGCGCCTTGGCTCCGAGCGCCTGCGCTGCTTCCAAATCTAAGACCTGCGTTAATACTGGATGTGCTGCATTAATTTCGGCATTCACCCAGTCTTCTACGCACTGCAAATCTTCGCGCGATGGGGCTTTGGGGTTATTATAATCAAAGCGTAAACCATCAGGGCCAACTTGTGAACCCTGCTGCGCAATATGATCGCCGAGGGTTTTATAGAGCGCACTATGTAATAAATGCGTCGCACTGTGATTTGCCTGTGAAGCGTGACGCAAGGTGGGATTAACCCGCGCGGTAGCGGAACCGACCTGCGCCGTGCCAGTAGCAACAACACCACTATGGACAATGAGCCCGTCGTCTTTTTGAACATCAGTCACCGTAATTACAAAACCATCACCCTGCAACTCGCCTTTATCAGCTAACTGACCGCCACTCTCGGCATAAAAAGGCGTTCTATTCAGGGCAAAACGAACCTGCGAACCCTCTGCAGCTGTAGCGACTTCTTTGCCTTCAGATTCCAACAACGCTATCTCAACCGCTGCCTCTAGCGTCTCGTAACCGATAAATTCCGTTTCGCCCAAACGCGGCTTCGCTTCTTGCAAAGCCGTACTGGTAAAAACATCTACTGTTTTGGATTTAGAAATTTCAACAAATGCCTGCCAGCGCTTATCAAACTGCGCCTCATCTACCGTCAGTTGATCACCACTAATAAGCTCTTCGATCAATTCCTTAGGAAATCCATGCGTCGTAACCAATTCAAATGCATCATCGCCACTAAACACGGTAGCTGATTGCGCACGATGCTGCTCTAAACAGCGCTGGAGCATCTCGAGGCCCTTACGCAGGGTCTTACGAAAACTCTCTTCTTCTGCCTGTAAAGTTTGCTCAATCAACTCCTGACGTTTCTGCAAATCAGGATAGGCAACACCCATCACTTCAACGACTGCAGCAACTATTTTATACAAAACGGTCTCGTGAACGCCCAATTTATCGACGTCCAAACTTGCACGACGAATAAGACGGCGCACCACGTAACCACGACCAACATTGGACGGAATCGCTCCATCACTAATGCAGAAACTCACCGCACGCACGTGATCACAAACGCGACGCAATAATGTATTCTGGGCCTTTACCGCTGCATCTTTAGCGTCTTCCACATATGCAACGCCAGAAAGTTCACTTATTTTCTTAATAATGACTTGAAATTCATCCGTATCAAAATTATTGGTCTTGCCTTGAATAACACAGGCTATGCGCTCTAAACCCATACCCGTATCAATATTTTGGCGACCAAGCTCTTCTAAGGTAAAACGACCGTCAACTTTGGGCTCACTGACATTAAACTGTGGAAACACTAAGTTCCACACTTCAACAAAGCGATCACTACCCGTAGTCAGGTTATCATTCGGGTCATCATTGTTTTGGAAATCCCAAAAAATCTCACTACAGCAACCGCCTGGTCCAAATGGGCCCTCAGCGGGTGCATTTGCCGGCCAAAAGTTATCAGCATCACCCATGCGGAAAACGCGCTCTGGTGGCAAGCCAATCTTTTCAATCCAGTAGTTATAAGCATCATCATCAATTTCATGCACTGACACGGACAAGCGCTCTTGAGGAAGTCCGAGAACTTCAGTGAGAAACTCCCAAGCCCAAGAAATCGCTTCTTCTTTAAAATAATCATTAAAGCTGAAATTGCCCAGCATCTCGAAAAACGTATGATGACGTGGCGTCCGCCCCACTTCCATAATATCGTTGGTACGAATAACTTTTTGACAGGTAACTGCACGCGTAAAAGCATGGCGACCACGGCCGAGAAACATATCTTTGAATTGAGCCATGCCTGCAACGGTAAATAAAATAGTAGGATCATTTTCAGGTATAAGAGACGCACTGGGATAATGCGTATGCCCCTTAGCCGTGAAAAATGACGTGAACGCATCACGTATTTCTTGAGTCGTCAACGTTTTAAGCATATCTGACGATAACTCCTAAATCCTAATATCTTGCCCGTTCTTTAGTGAAAGGCGCGGCAACTTAGGGTGAATAGATGAAAAAACAAGGACGAAGAGCCTAACTTTGTCAAAGACCAAGCCAAGCAGGACAATGCCAGAAAATTATCATAAGATACTTTAAATAAGATACTTACAGGTATTATTGGAAGTGATTCCATGATATGTAATTTATACTAATGTATTAGTATATGAAAAATGAGTTTCACTATCGATGCATCAACCTTCAATTATGAACAAAACCGGGAAGCTAAAAACCACGACCTTAAGCAAAGCCACAGCCGCCAACGTGGGTTCTTGCATTAAAATCCAAACCCAGCATAACCTGCTTCCCCACAAAACGGACCGTAGCTCAGCCTGGTAGAGCGCTACGCTGGGGGTGTAGAGGTCGCAAGTTCGAGTCTTGTCGGTCCGACCAACGAAATAAAGAAAGCCATGCGCACAAACGCATGGCTTTCTTATTTATAATAATGAGAACTTGCGAGCTCTACACCCCTTGGGGTTTAGGGCGGAACGCGTAAATGCGCAGCATGTAGAAGAGCCCGTAAGGGCTCTTCGGCGCGTGGAGCCAGTAGCCGTACCCCGCAGCGCAGCGAGGAGTAGGCTACTGCGGACGCAAGTTCACGTCTTGCCGGTCCGACCCAAAAAGGCATGCGGGTATTTTAATGCGAGTGCGCCTCATTTTCTGAACCTCATTAATTGCATTCAGCCCCCTTTCCCTGCTAGGGGTAAGAAGGATAGAGCCAGCAATTGCGCAGCATT
>CBDUFM010000196.1:0-5861 GCA_965366325.1 uncultured bacterium | reverse complement strand
CTCTATGCTTGTTTGGATACGCTCATCGGTTAAGCGCTCCGCGCTACTCATTAAAATTATTGCATCCGCTGATGCGCTAAAATCAATTTCAATGAATGCTGTGAGTTCCTCTTCGAATTGAACGGTAATAGCAGCATCGTACACCCCATCCCAAGCTGGATCTTCGGGTGTAATCGCACTAGAATACAATATTGTGTCGCCCTCGTTCTGACACAGTTGCTCCACGTCTTTAATTAAGACATCGGCTAATGCGGGAGTCCCAGGCTGTGTCGCTTCAATCGATGCATCTTGTGGATTGCGTCGATTTGCGAGATGCAGACAGGTCGCCTGTTCGTGAATTTTTTGCGCAAGGAAATAATCACGTTCTAAAAAAGCAATCGGACGTTCAATGATATGCGACCACGGACTGGTCCCGACCGTGTGTCGAACCATTGCAGCACGGGACCATTCTTGATCATTAAAATCTGCCTGCATCCAATCGGCGTCATAGCGGTGTGCATTAAAATGTTCCTGAAACGGTGCTAATTTATTCATAGCAAAATTGTAGGTATTGGGATTCCATGCATGTGAGCGCTGAGCCCTCCAGCTCTCATCACTCGCAAGCAAGACTGTTCCGTCGCCATCAATTAATTCTACAAGCAAGCCAGCATGGACGGGCTCGACCAGAACGCCGGTGCGCACTAAAACAGCAATCTGCAATTCTGTCTGGTCAGCTGCAAGCTGATCAAGATCATAACGATCGTAATAGCTATGATGGGCCGCGGAGGGGCAGGGACCGTCACCGAGCAGCTGGCCATTGATCCACAGGCGGTAATTGCTCGCAGCATGAAGCAACAATTGCAGCCCCGGTTTATTTATGGCAATGCGCGGCGCACGAAACAAGGCCACGTGATTCTCTTGCCGTATATCCTCCCCACGGGGCCAGATCCATTGGGCCTGCCATTGACGATTAGTGGGCAAATAAGGGTATGTATCGGTCAGCACCATGATTAACTCCAGACCCATATAATAAAGGAACTTTCACTCATTACCTTGACTTAGCGGTCATAAACTAGCATAATTCGGTCATGAATGCAGAGCAAAACTTCCGTGCCAACAACCTCTGCATGCCAGATCTCGCACTGCGGCCGAGCAACGAAACGCCAGTCATCGTTATCAACATTGACCAACAACAGGGCGAACGGCCACACGGCCATGCCTTTCATGAACTCGTGCTTATCACTGCCGGCAGCGGTAGACACGTTACTAAGGCCGGCTCTTGGCCCTGTAGCGCTGGCGATGTTTTTATCATCGACCCGGGCTATGAACATAAATACAGCGACGTCACTGATCTCCAATTATGCAATGTTTTAATTCACCCACTCGAAGAATGGTTCCAGCCCTATGACCTTGTTTGTGAAGCCGGCTGGCACGCTCTGTTCACCCTAGAGCCACGCCTACGCCAACAACATAGCTTTCACAGTCGCTTAAAATTAGTCGGCCAAGAACTGAGTCATTGCATGCGTTTACTCGAAGAGATGCATAGCATTTCTCGAAACAAACAAGGCGCATGGCGACATCAACTTGTTTCGCGTTTTCACCAAGTACTTGAAATACTCGTCTCCAGCACTGGCCATAATCAAAAACCTGAACGCAGGGATTTATTGCATCTCGCTCACTGTCTTGCCGAAATTGAAAGTCACCTAACCGAAAACTGGAACGTAGACACCCTCTGCGCGATGCTCGACTGTTCGCCCAGCACCCTGCAACGACAATTCAAACAGGCCGTCGGCATAGCACCCAGCGTCTGGATACTACAGCGCCGCCTGCAGCGTGCCTGCCAATTACTACGCAAGTCGCCCCACAGCATAACCGACATCGCATTTGACTGCGGCTTTGAGGATTCCAATTATTTCAGTCGCCAATTTAAAAAACAATTCGGCAAGAGTCCGCGCCAATATCGTCAACAGCGCTAGCACTTACTAGATACATTTGGGATATCCGCAAGTAAGCCCAACGCTGTAAGCACCAAACGAACGCACAGCCGCGTCAAATAGAATTAATAGACAGAACTACAGCTGAATAAAGATGCCGAGGACGAAGCTAAAGCTGCAACTAGCATGCAGCTGTCCTTTTTATTACTGAATGCGGCCGGGGCAGAGTGGCTTATTTTGATTTTTCTCGGCCAACAAACGAGCAATCGTGGTTGAGGTCAGCTGCTTCTCAACCATCGCGATCAGATTATCGAGACGGCGATGTAATGGACACAAATCCGTTCCATGATCACCAATTTCAAGCGGGCAAGAATTGATCCGCGGTAATGGCTCGACCACACGGACCACGTCGAGCATGGTGATCTCTTTGGGGTCGTTAATCAGCTTAAAACCGCCATGCAAACCACGCTGTGAAGTCACTAAACCGCCCTTAGTAAGCTGTTGCATGACCTTGGCCAAATAGCCCGTTGGCACTTGCGTGTGCTCAGACAACGAATCCGTGGTCATCGGATTGGGATGATTGTCCGCTAGGGTTACAACAGCGCGAAGAGCGTATTCAGTGGTCTGAGAAATCATAATCGGGTCTACTTTTCTGGATTCTGGATATCCTTATATACTATTCTTATTTCACTTTATGCAAGCGAAAGGCCTAATAGGCTCAGGGCTCCAACATTAAACTCATGCCTTAATTAAGGATACAGCGTCATTATTTCAGTATATACAGACCTTCTTATCCTGTTTATGGGGTGTTTTGACTTGTCGCCAACGGTGTTTGTGTATACTAGCTGGCAAAGGAGCACGACATGAGCGACCCCCTCACCTGGCACCCATTGTACAATGTAGGCATCCACGAAATCGACCTACAGCACAAAACACTCTTTGCCATGTGTAATAATCTGATTCGCTTAATTGATAAGCCGACACACGATACGGAGCTCGAAGACCTCATATCAGACTTCCATGGCTACCTGACCTATCACAACGCCTTCGAAGAAGGCCTCATGAAAGAACACAAGTATCCAAACATGGCCTCGCATGTCCTTGAGCACCGCAATCTTGTCGAAAAAGTTCGCGAGCTCCTGCGCCCACATGATGAGACTTACAATTTAGATGACGAATCGAAACGCTTATTCTTAGAAGCAATGGCCGAACACGTTAGCGGTGACGATCTCGAGCTTGGTCGCTATCTGGCAAAACATGTGCCTGAAGACGCTAGCTATAGTGGCGTCTAACATCACAGGCAAGACAGACAATTAAAAAGCCGTGCTCACTTGAGCACGGCTTTATGATTAATTCGTCTCAGCGGCAAGCCGTAGCTGTCGACGTTTATAGGTAGCCAGCGCTGCAGCACCAAGCACTAATATTAATTCGATCAAGCAAAAAGATCCAAGAGCAACGGCCGTCTTATTATTGAAACCATAGCTATGCAAACCTACGCTCAATAAATTAACGCCAAACCATGCAATCGCGACACAGATATTGGTCAAAGCCAAAAACATAGCGAAACCAATCTGCTTTAATTCACCAGCAATATAGCCGTGAATAGCAATTAATAACCACAACACAATCAACATCGCCCCGTTTTCTTTCGGGTCCCAGCCCCAAAAACGACCCCAAGATTGGTCAGCCCAAATACCACCGAGGATGGTTCCCAGCGTGGTAAAGAACAAAGCCACCAAAGCCACCCCGCGTGCTGTTTTAAACAGGGCTTGATTTTCTTTAGTTGCCATCGGGCAGAATATATAACGAGCCAGGAGAATATGGCCCAAAATACCGGCCACCATAGCCACCCCGTAACCAATAATGATCGTCACCACATGTGTCGACAACCAAAACACAGAGTTAAGGACTGCCTCCAGCATACCCATGGTGTCGCCCTCGGAGGCGAAGGAAAAACCAATAAACTGCAACAGGATGCCCAAGACACAGGCGGTTAATAAGGCCCACGTATCTTTGCGCCATAATTCTATGGCTATACCCAATAAGACAGAAATCAGGCAGGCAAAAATAACCGACTCGTACAATGTCGACACAGGTGCACTACCCATAATAACCATGCGCATAAGCACACCACTAAAATGCAGCACGGCCCCACCCGATAAAAACACCAAGCTTGTCTTATACCATCCACGTGCCCCAGATAACCAATATACCATCAACAAGAGAAATGATGCAATATAAAAATAAAGGCTGCGATAGAATAAATCGGCCTTGTTATAGAACACTTCCAAGCCGCCGCTTTGATCCAGGGCAAGGGCCAGCTCATAACTGTGCAGGTGCTGATCAAAATCAGTTTGATTATCAGCAAGGTAGGCAGCCACTGCCGCATTCAATGCATCCATCTGTTCTAGCTCTTGATCATTTAACCCGTCATCATCCAAGACCTCCCACGGTGAACGCCACATCGCACCAGCGGCATCAACCACACCCTTGGTCGTAACCGTTGGTATGATCGGAAAATCAGTTGCCGACTCTTGCTGTAAGCGCTTATTTAAATTGCGCCACAAACGTGCAACTGGAGCATCATCATAGAGCGGATCTGCTTTTTTCGCCTTGGATGCATCCACTAGTAATTTACTCAGCGCCTCACGTCGACTAGCAAAAAAGTAATAACTCTGCATCGAATCAAGATCAACGGCAAAAGCTTCGGCCAAAATAGGGTCATCAATCTTAATATCTGGCCAAAAGCACGACAACGAGTGCACCATCGACATATACGCTGAAACCTGATGATATTTTTGAACTAATTGCGTTTCAGCCTCATCTAACAATTTAGGATCACGCTCACCTAAGGCACGAATTAATGATTCGTGTTTAATCATGGCAGGCTTTAATTCGGCCAACGAATAACGGCTATCCTTGTCAACGCTCACACCAATTGTTTTCAAGACGGTTGGACTACGGATAGTGAAGGTTTTTACAGAAAAAGCATAACTGCGATCAAGCATCGATTGCAACAACCAATTTACGGCAGGCGTACCCTTAACATTTTGCTTCTCCTGCATCCCTAGGAGGCGTGAACGGGCGAAGGTGTCCACCGGTTTCAGGCGACCGCCCTCATGAACCAAAATCCCCTCAAATGATTTCAGAGACAGATTACTTGGCTCAACGCCCTCAACCGCATGCAAGCAAGGCAGCGCCAATAAAGTCAGCAGGCAAACATTGAGGATACGGCGCATGGTTAAAATCTGTGTATTCATTTCTGCGCCTCCCCTTCTGTACGGCCTTTCATAAAGCGAGCCAGAAAAGCCGGGTAATGCAACAATAAATGCAAACCGATACCGATACAAATAACTATACTAGAAATATACGGAAATAAACGTCCATAGTTTTTCACCACGGATAGAATCGTCGCTTCTCGACCATTTTTTTCTTCGAAGGAAGACTGATAAAAAGTATGATTATGCAAACGCAGCGGCGCATTCATTTGAATTAAGGCCTCGCGCTGAGTTCCATTCTCATAGATCCGCAACTTAGACGCATAGTGACGTGGCTTATTGGTGCCGGGATGGTACTCAGCAATAAAATCAATTAATTCAAAACGCATGTCATTAGGCAGGCGATAGACACGTGGACCAATGACTAATTCATAGGACTTACCCTGACCGCTCAGCTCCACGCTTGGCCCTTCGACCTGGGCAACCATATGCCGACCATTTGAGCGCTCATCAAAACCAGTCACCTCAATCACCATTGCTGGGCGATTGGCATTCGACTCCTTAGCTAATGGCAAGGGTCGAATCACATGACGACGTGCAAAGCCACGCCAATCAGTTCCGGTCTTTTCTGCCGATAACTCCAATGCCGCATTGCGATAA
Source organism: uncultured bacterium (assembly GCA_965366325.1). Classification (GTDB taxonomy): domain Bacteria; phylum Planctomycetota; class UBA11346; order UBA11346; family UBA11346; genus JANQLF01. The sequence continues at coordinate 70 of CBDUFM010000196.1, read as the reverse complement.
TATTCCAAAACCTTAATCGTGCCTGTAAACAAGCCATGTCGCAGCTCAGCACCAGCCTCTAAATAAGGAC
>CBDUFM010000195.1:0-5861 GCA_965366325.1 uncultured bacterium | reverse complement strand
AAGGCCCTCTGTGCCGCTGCGGGTATTCTCGAGTGCAACGAAGGCCCGGTCGACAGAGCCAAAGTACTCGATGGTGTCGAAAACGTGGGCCACCGAGGGGTCCTCTTGTGGGACCATACTACTGAAGTCGACGTCAATCTTGATGCTCAAGGCCAGCAGTGAAAACAGCAGATAGACCGTGACCGTAACGCAGAGCGTTAGCGCTGGGCGTGTGGTCGTAATATTCGCTAATTTTTCAAGAATACGCGGCTGTGACATGAGCTCGGAAACATAACATCTTGCTGCAACAAGGATAGGCGTATCCCCGCGCGGGCAGGCTAATGCATCAAAGGCCCAGATTCGGGGCTCTGGGCCTGTGTAGGAGTCGGCTAAGCGTCTGACGCACCATGAGAAAAGCCTTTGTGGTCCTAGCTTGTAGCCTCTATCCCTGTCGGTAGGCTGCGGCGCTGCCTGAATCTGAACATATAACTTATGTATTTACAGGCGCTTAGATTTAAGCACTCAGAAACCTCTGGTGCTTTAGGAGGAAGCTATGCGGTTATTGGCGCAGGTTTTAGCATTGGCCACACTGGTCTTTGCTGTGCAAACCCACGCTTGGTCGATGTCTGAAGAAGACATGGATCAAGATATTCTTGAAATGAAAAAGCAGTTAGAGGCGATGGAAACCAGAAATGGTCGGAGCCTAGATATTTACGAGCTGCGCTATTTTCCGGGTCCGATTAAACACTTAACGGTCACGGACCGATTAGGCCAAGGACATGTCTACTATTATACGACATTTCGTTTGCGTAATCCTGGGCTTGGTGCTGATAATAATTTAGAAAAAGAATACATCCGTTATAATGAAATCCTACAAAACATAGCCAATGAATATGAGAATATTGTTGTTGATGGTGGTCGTTTAACTGTTGATACCGATACCGAAAATGATGCTGCGGCCATCATTCTTAAGCGTGACGAATTACGTAGCAGCGAGCGTACGGTTCGGTTGTCTATCACGGCTTACGATGAAAATGGTAGCCGTATTCGTATTCTTGACCCAGTACCAGGTGACGGCCCACAAGAAAAGTTTAACTTCGAAGATGAAGGTCAGCGTTCGGTCAACATTGGCGCCAATCGCGTCCGTGAGCGGATCGAAGAAAAAGAAGGTCGTCGCCTACTCTTAACCAGCGAAATTGCTCAACGCAAATTACCTATTTACCAACCAGGCGAAGTTGACCGTGAAACCGGTGAAACGCTCGGTGAAATTAGTGGCGTTATTATCTTTGATGACCTCGCCATTAATGGTGACACGTTTGAGCTGCAAGTGCGTGGCATCAGTAATAAAACGCGTCGTCGTGTGCCTGAGCACGACACCGACAAAATTGCTGACTACTGGAACATGCGCATTTACCGTCGTGCTTATTATGTTACTTACAAACGTGAAGGTGATGAATATTTCCGCGACCGTGATGCCTTTGAATTAATCGACCAAGGTTGGCGCTGGCGCAACACTTTCCAACGTATCGAGCAGCGTGCGAGCATGGCACATGTCGAATACTTTTTAAATAATGTTGCTGATCCTAAGGGTAACGAAAATACAGAAATCGTGGAAAAGGCACTCGCTTATTATGAGTCCGAGCGTGAAAAGCGTTCTGAACTCGTCGATGAGCAGCGCAACCTATCTGAATTTGAGCAAGATCTGCCAGATATTAAAGCAATGATTCAGGACGGAGAATAAATATGCATCAGCGAATTTATCTGAGTCTTCTCGTCATTGCTGTGTTGTGCCTCGTTGCATGTGGCGGTAGTTCCAGCACATCGAACACGCGTATCAAGCCAGCATCACAAGTTGAAAGCAGCAGCAAGCGTAACGTCAAAAATATGGCGGCTATGGAAGCAACATCAGCTGTTCAACGCCGTTCATTGGCAGATATACCATTTGAGTTTTCATGGGATCTGAAGCTTCCTGCGCCCGTGCACATGAGTTGGGTAAGTCAGGCGATTCCTGATTTATTGTTCTTGCAAACAACCAAGCGTCAAATTCACGCTATTGAAATTAAAACTGGCCACACCAAATGGGTGAGCCGCGCAATGCCTAAATTGATGGAATTAGAACCACAGGTGGTTCGCGAAGAATTGCCAGGCCGTAAGCGTGGTGAAATAGTCTTGGATGACCGCCTTTACGTTATTTCTGATAGTGTGCTGATTTGTCTTGATGCGGTGTATGGTCAAATAATTTGGCGTTACGTTTTACCATTCGAGCCATCAACCGGACCATATGCAACCGGAACACTTGCGCGCTATTACTTATCACGAAGAAAAAATGAATCCTTATGTATTATGGCAGTGGAATTTACGTGGTGCGCCGATGGCTGATCCAACGGGTTCTGGTGGCTTAATGTACATTGGTAATGACCGTGGCGTAATGGAATGCTTCGATCACGACCGCACCTATAACTGGTCATACAACATCGGTAACACCATGCGTGGCGCGCCTGTTGTGCGTGGACGTAGCTTGTACTTCGGTTCCGTCGACAACGTCTTTCACGTTATTAATCGCCTTTCTGGTGAGTTGATGGGCCAACTCTACATGGATGCGCCGATTGAACGCAAACCATTTACCTTCTCTTATGATGGTAAACGTGTCTATGCATGGACGGCCGGTAACGGCGCTGAGCAGGGACTCTACGCTATTGATGCTATCCCTGACCAAGTGCCCTACAAAGACACCGTTGATGAGAAATTTCCAAAAGAAGTTGAACGCCTTCAAGTCGCTTGGTTCCAACCAGGCATGGCTCAAATGGTCGGTGCTAGTAAGCAGCATTTATTCACCACTTATGCCGGTGACAGCACCGTCTTTGCTTTAAACCGCAAAACGGGTGCAGCCGAATGGGCATGGGATGTTTCAGAGACAACCAATGGCCGTCCATTTAAATTCTGTAACTACATCGATTACAATGGCAGCAATCAAAGTATCATTACTTTCGCAATGGATGGAACGATCACGACCTACAAATTGTTTGGTCAATTGAGTCGATAGAATTCATTAATCTTTTCGAGTATGTTTTACTTCACCCCATCAGTTTCTGATGGGGTGTTTTTATTTGGGTAAGAAGCGGTAGATCACGACTAAAATTGTCCAAAGCAGAATCTAGTGCACTAGAAATGGGTGATCTCGTTTAGGTTTGTACGGGCTTGCTGCGCAAACCCGTAGGAATGGTCGTATGCACGGACTCCGAAAGGCAGCGCGTAACGGTTCTCCATAGAATTCCTTATCTTTTTGCAGGTGCTCGCGGTCAAGAGTTCGCTGCGCCGCTTCGCGTTCTTTGTTTTTGGGATGTTGCACCTTAACCGATCAAGTAGGCTTATTGGCTGTTTTCATTTGTAGTAAATAATTAATGCTTAGGCTCTAAGGCGTGAAGTTTTTTATATTGGTGTTGAGTGTGTTGTTGTCAGCCTGTGGTGACCAAAGAAATGATGTGTATTCTGCAGTAATGAACCCAGAGGTGGGTTGTGAATGGTTGGGCCCTGCGCTACAGGCAAAGGGGCTTGTTGCTGCGGTGCGTCCCGATGAAGATGGCCAACAGCATGTGATTATGGTTACTATTGGTTCCGAGGAGAATATTGAAGTCGGTGATACGCTAAGCATTTATCGAGGGGAAATAGTCATTGTGAAGGTCAGGGTTGAAAAATGTTTTCCTGATATGAGCGCTTGTTTAATGGATCAGGCAACATGGAATAAACATGGGCTGAGTGTTGCGTTGTGTGATTTGGTCTATGAAGATTAATTTTAATAACAGATGCTGATGGCATCAAATTAAGGGCGTTCGTTTTTCTGCCCGGCTTGAATTTTTTTATCTAATGAATTGTTGGCACGGTAAATATGGGCGAGAACTTCAGCTAGGGCTTTGTAGAGATTGGCTGGAATTTCGGCGTTAATTTCGAGGACTGATAATAAGTGAACCAGATCTTCGTCTTCGTAAAGCGGAATATTATTTTCGTGAGCGAGGCTTAAGATACGTTCGGCGATACTGCCTTGGCCTTTGGCAATAACCCGCGGTGCCTGCTCGTGCTCGGGGTCGTAGCGCAGGGCAATCGCTTCTTGGCGTTGGGGTCGGTCTGCGTCAGCCATGCAGCGACTCTTGGTGTTCCAGTAAATTACCGATGCGAATATGTGCTTCGATGTTATTCGTTTTGAGATCTTCTTGGAGTGCTGGCAGGCCTTGTTCAAGTGTGCTAATAGTTTTGCCCGTGCCAAAAATGGTAATCACGATGGGCCCATGGCCGCTACTCATGCGCAGTGACAATGGGCCTAAGCGCTGTAATTCCAAATCGACGCGCAAAAAAGTGGCCTCCATTTGTTGCCCAGGGATAGAGCGCTTGGCAATGGCGAGGCGTGCTTGTTGGGCTTGTCCCTGATGCTGCAGGACGAGTGGAAGGACGCTATCATAATCGTTGAGATGCTGTGGTTTTAAAATGGTGTCCGCGCTTAATTCGCGCATAATGTGCTGGACGCTCTCTTGCTGGTCGCCACCAACATGATGGTGCTGCATTAATTGGCTCAGTTGGGCCAGCTCTTGCACCATAGATTTGAGCGGTGCTTGATCAGCAATAGTGGCAGCGATTTGTTGGTCTACTGCATTGGGATTAACGGTAGCCTGTTCACCTGTTTGTGTCGTAATAGTGGTCTGCGTATTATCCGGGTGAATGCCGCTCGACTGTAGAGCCTGCATGACATTCTGTGCATTTTCAAGCGAGAGACCCTGCGTTTGTAGCGTAGTGAATTGATTGTGCGTTGTAATGGCCGCGGTATTTAAATTGAGTTGTTGATTAATTACTTGGGATGCTTGTGCGGTGTTTGGAGTTGGCGCAGCCGTGGGGACTGTACCCAGCATGCCTGGGGCTGAACCGGGGTTGGTGGCGGCATTATTATTTCCACTTGTAGGTGCGGTGGATGCAGTGCTGGCATTATTTTGCTGATTTTGCGCTTGGTTTTGCGCTTGGTTCTGTGTCTGATTTTGGAGCTGAGCTTGTAATTGTGGTAAGAGTTGTTGTAGCTGCGGCAAAGCTTGCTGTGTGCTTGTACCTTGCTGAGTAATCGCTGTTTGGGCAAGTTGCAAGAGGGCGGGGGTGGCAGGAACATTATGCTTGGCCAGTAGTGCATGGCTGGCAGCAATGAGCTGCTGTTGTGCGGGCGCGGCGTTTTGAACGGCGTGCAAGGCTTGCTGTAAGCGGTCCGTATTGAGCGGTGCGCCGGCTTGTTCAAAATGTTGCAACACCATTTGGCTTTGTGCGGTAACGGGTAAATGCAGTCGCTGTAAACGTGCATCTAGATTACTGGTCGAAGCCTGATCAATGGCGGCGTTATTTACCAAACGAATGTGAATGCCATTTTTAGTTTGTAGGACTTCAAAGGGATAAACGCTATCGCGCATTAAGGGCGTATTTGATGAGGCAATTAGGTTGCGTCCACGAATGGTGAATAAATAGGCACCATTATTAAACTGCTCCACCACCCGACCGTGCAAGACATCACCTGGCTTCAGGACACTCATGAGGTCGCGACCGGGACTATTTTCTTGTAGATAGATTTCTACGTTTTGACCAGCTTGATTAGTAAGTCCGGACCCCGTGCCCTTGAGGGGCTGAATAGGCATGCCGGGTGGAACGCTCATGACTCATCGAGACCAGCATGCTCGAGGCGCATGCGCAAGAGCGCCATAAGGCGGCTATGAATTTGGCAGACACGGCTCTCAGTAATATCGAGGACCATGGCGATTTCTTTCATTAATAAACCTTCAAAGTAATAGAGTTTAATAATGAGCCGCTCTTGTTCTTTTAAATTATTGACCACATCGTGGAGAACGCGTTTTTGATCT
>CBDUFM010000194.1:0-5896 GCA_965366325.1 uncultured bacterium | reverse complement strand
ATCTGCTGGATGTTATCGATTGCATAATCTTTGTCTTGGATATTGACCCAAACCGTCTCGCCAACCACCTTATAGCTATCTATACGGCCCTCAGTCAGACCAAATCCAATTGCGGGGTCAACGCCACGGTTCTTCAAGCCCTGAACTTCAGCCGCGGTCATGAACGACTGATTTGCAGTAACCTCTTTACCAACAAGATCTTGTGCCCAACGAATATCGTCACGGAACTTCTCAAAGTTCGCATTGGTGAGCTCCTGCAATTTCTGCATGTTCTCAACCATCTTACCGGTCTCAGTCGGCTCAAAGGGATCCTGATTGGTGATTTCACTGAGCATGATCGCCATGAAATCGGCCTCGCGCAGCGATGCACCGTTATCACCATCCAATGGTGTCGTACCACGACCTTGATTCATGACACTAGCAATATCCATAGCAAACTCCCAGCTCTACTACGCAAGCACTATACCAATACCCCTGGCTGCAGAAGATTCATCCATAATTCACTTAAACCATTTGTGGAAATATATTTACATGTCTAAGTGCGAAATACCCCAAGCAGAACATCGTCAAGACTCATTGCACAAAACAACGCTACCCAAAACAGAGTTAGTATAATTTTGATATGAACGCCATCTATAGCAGTTCGTTTCACCTACATGCATCTAGTCATGCCACTTTTATGTCTCCTCAGTGCCCAAATCAGTCTTCACTCCGCTATGATCCGAGTAGAGCCAAGTAAAGCACTCATCAAAATTGAAGAATTCCTTCAAACTGCAAAAGCAACTAAAGACATCATTTGGGCAACCCGCTTGAAGACCTATGCAATTTATCTGATTTGGGACGAAACTTATCGCAATCATAACCAGGAACCAAGGCCCGAATTCCTAGCACAACTAAAGAAAGAAAGGGATGTGCTGAAGAACATAATTGATACATACAAGCAGAGTGACGACGCTGAGATATATAAGGAAATCTCCAAAGCTCAAGAAACGCTGTTCCTTATAAACGTTGGCATCTACAGCCGAACTAAGAACTACCTGAATCTTCTCATAACTTATGACAATAAACTCCAAGACAATTCAAACAAAGATCTACATGCGCAAATAAACCTTTGCATGAGCATGGCTAGGGCCTGCTATCTATACAAATCAAATCTCACTAACGATAATAACCCCAAAGCGCTTATCGAGTCATGGCCATATTTCAAAAATTGCTCCGGTCTATTGATCGAATTAAGCAATAATTCAAGAACGACTTCACTTAACACTCAAAAAAGAATGTATTCAAGCCTCGGGAATATCCATAATCTCAGCATCGGGTTCCTAGCAAACACTAAGCAGGACCTCGACTTTGACAAAGCCGCAATGAAAGACATTCAAAGCGAATCGCTTAAATTATTCAACGCACTCAAAAAAACAGTAAATACACAAAGTCTGGAAAAATAAGTATCAAACTCAAGGATAGCCAACCACCACACCCCACTGCCATGCCAAAACAGCCTCAGGAACAATACTTATTTACCGCCCTTGATGATCATATTTTTGATTTCCTCATAAGATGTATGTCGTTGCAGTATTTTTATTTGATAAGGCTTATCTAGAATGCTGTAGTGTATCGTTGTAAAAGAGTTCATGTCTCCCCATGTCGCACTTTCAATCAAAACGATACTCGACATATTAATCATAAATTCGGTTTTACCGTTTTTAATAACCAGGAAATGTGACACTCGCGTAACAGACTGAGTTTGTGCCTCAATCTGTAGTGCGGCATCCAAAGCAAAAGCCGATGGTAATAGACAAATCATTAACATAAGTGCGCGCAGCATAGCGACCCCTTAACCAAGCGTATTCAGATGATGGCCAAAGGGCACACCAACTCACAGTCAAACTATCATTACACACGATACGATACTTACTACCCTGAAACCCCATTCCAAGCGCCTTGCTAATCTACCCATAATTCGCGACGAGCGTATCGCTACGCGTACGCATGCTGGCGCAGGATAAAACAGAACACATGAGCAGTCCTGTTACGGTCAATAAACGCCTCGCTTTACATAGGTTTAGTATTTGGTATTCATGTCATACTATTAACAGTGACGACATATGTACTTTATAAACGGGAACAAAATCCACATGCATGTAGATCAATACTTCACCCAGCAATTGCATTTTACGCGACGCTTTCTCTTCATATTGACACTAAGCGCAGTCAGCTGCTGTAGCTGCCTATGTGCAGCTGCCAAGTCTGATGCCGTCAAACCACTCTCTTCTTCGAAAGCGCTGAAATTAATTCGCGAATATCTAGCCGAGGAAGACCCTGCTAAAAAGCTGGCACTCCTAGATCTCGCCAAGCACACGGAGCCGAAAACAAAGATACTTAAAAAAGCACTAGCTCCGTCACGCTACAGCGGTGGTAAATCAGGCATTAGCCATGACTTACAGCTTCAAATGCCAGCACAGGTCAGTGACAAAGCTGCCACCTACTCACTAGCAGTACCGTCAAGTTATAAACCCAATAAATTGTGGCCGCTAATTATTGGCCTACATGGCGGTGGCAATAATTCGGGCAGCGGCAAACAGCACATGGCCCTGATGACTGGGATCAACAATGCTCTCGTTGTCTGTCCCACCTCTGTTGATTTGGGCATTCAGCATTATTGGCGCAGCCCCAAAAACGAAGTCATGCTCGATCTGCTTGTTCGCCAGCTTAGCAAACAGTTCCCTATAGATCCAAATCGGATTTATTTAAGTGGCTATTCAATGGGTGGTATAGGTGCCTATTATTTGGGTACCCGTCTCAGTGCACGCTACGCGGCCATCGCCCCTGGCGGTGGTGCCTGGAGCTCCATCTACTGGCAACAATTACTCAACACCCCCATTTATATCTGGCATGGACGCAATGATATGCGTGGCAAACAATTCACTAATTACACCTACGCCAAAAACGCCGCGCTTCTGCTCGAAAAAACTGACACCCCCTTTGAGTTACGCAGCATGGATTGCGGTCATGGCAACGTGCCATCTAGTGAATTTAAAAGAATGTGCGATTGGCTATTAAGCAAAAAGCGCAATCCCTATCCGCGACGCATTATCCACGCAAGCCCCTGCGCTAAAGATTTCTCAGTACCACTTGCAGACTCACCACCCGATAGATGGCTCGCAATAGACAGCATCGGCAATCAAAAACTCAACGTTATGGGTAGCGTTAGCCAAGGCGGCGATAATCTCAAAGAAATTCAATTAAAAATGGGAACGCTTGATGCAACATGGACCAAAGACAACGTGCTTGAAGTCACCAGTGAGAATGTCAGTGAATTTCGTGTGCTCCTCAGCGAAGAACTTGTCGACTTTAAAAAGCCCATTCACATTATTGTCAATGGCAACAGTGTTTTCAACGAGTCCGTCAGCCCATCCCTGCCTTTTGCTATGCAATATATCGACAAACACCGCGACATTGCTATGATTTATACTGCCGAAGTAGTCATCAAGCTCAATCCGTAAGCAGCATCACGCAGACACAGCTAGTTGTCTGACGCACTAGTAGTCTGAACTTTTATTCCACCAACCAGCGTGGCTTATAAACCGCATGTGCTGCGACCGTAATTTTCTCTGGCTGATTAACAAAATGTAAATTGGCCGAGTTAAATACGTTCTCACCGGGGTCCGGGTAACAGTACACGATTTCGCCACTCTGCGGATGACGACTAATGCCCTTTACCTTGCCACAGTTTGCCAAGGGCGGCAAGTCTGCGAAGCGATTCGTATCAAGGTGAAACAGGTAAACGCCACTGTCTGTCGTCACTAAAAGCTGCTCCTTATCATACCATGACAAATCATGTCCTGATTCGGTTGGCAAGGTCCACGTTTGTATTTTCTCCAGCATTTCTTCTGCCTGATTAAACCTAAACGCATGCAACGCATTAAATTCCAAAGCCCAGAGCATCTGTCGCTGTTCATCCCAACGTACACCATGTGCACCGTAGGCCTCGGTTTCCCACAACAGCTCTCTTGGTCGCTTTCTGTCATACAATTGAAAAGCATCGCCACCAATATCCGGTGCCCCCGGCGGCAGCGCTGGTTTATGTGAAATCGCTGCAACCACAAAGCCATCCGGCAAGGCCTCAATGCTATGCGCACCCGGTGCCCAGCCGATTACCGTAACCGCCTTTGTCTCACGTTTAACGTAAGCAAGCAAGCCACATACTGACGTCACCAAAAAAGCACTATTATTTTCAATCGGCTTAATTTCATCCGTACCTGAACCATACCAGGCCAGCCATGATTTTTCATCAGCCGACAAACAGCTACAGTCTCCCCAAATTAAAGACCACTGCTCTGCACCTGTATCCGCATCAATAATATGTAAGGATTGTTTTCCACTGGTGACGATTAATGACATCGCTTACTCCCTATTGCGCGAATCGATACTAATGGTGACGGGCCCATCATTGATTAAGGCGACTTTCATGTCTGCAGCAAAGACACCACACTGTACATCGCTTACTAGGGTTTTTAACTTATCTACAAAATCGTGATATAATTGCTGAGCTTTCTGTGGCGCCGCTGCGCCGGTAAATGCTGGACGTGTGCCTTTTTTGGTGCTCGCAAATAAGGTGAATTGGCTAATCACAAGAATTGCCCCCTGCTTATCAACAACGGATAAATTCATTTTGCCATCTGCATCGGGGAAAATCCGTTGGTTAGTAATTTTTTCGGCCAACCAGCTTATGTCCGTAGCGTCATCTTCTGGGCCAACACCAACGAGCACGACGAGCCCCTGATTGATGGCGCCATGTACCGCAGCATCAATCCGGACCGATGCCTCACTGACTCGCTGAATCACGACACGCATACTGTCTAACTCCCGCTCTGGAAATACGGCTTGCTCAGTTGCACCAGCCACCCGCCATCTAGCATCCTAGGAACCATGACGCAAGCCTACACTGCACGTGAAGTACTCAAACAATACTGGGGCTACGACGACTTTCGCGTCCGCCAAGAAGACGCCATTCAAGCCGCGCTCAATAAAGAAGACTGTCTCGTCATTCTGCCTACTGGTGGCGGTAAAAGTTTATGCTTTCAAGTGCCAGCCATCTGCAGTCAAAAAATGACCCTCGTCATCTCGCCGCTGATCGCGCTGATGGATGACCAAGTACAGGCGGCCAACGAAGCTGGCCTCAAGAGCGCTGCTATTCATAGCATGATGCCAGCTGGCCAACGCCAAAAGAACCTCGTTGATGCTGAAGCCGGCAACTTAAATCTACTCTACGTGAGTCCCGAGCGGCTCTGTGTTGGTGATATTATCCCACGCATTGAAGCCCAGCTCGGATTAGTCGCAGTAGATGAAGCCCACTGCGTTTCCCACTGGGGTCATGATTTCCGTCCTGAATACCGCCAGCTGCTGCCGCTGCTTGAGCAAGTACCAGCAGTACCACGCATGGCACTCACCGCTACAGCCACCACCAGCGTGCAAGAAGATATTGTCAAGCAGCTGGCCCTACGTCATGAAAATCAATTCATTGGCCATGTCGACCGCCCGAACCTGTGCTACCGCAGTTTTCGGCGCAATAATGGGATCAAACAAATTGTCGACGTCGTTAAACGCCATCCCAACGAAGGCGGCATTATCTACGCGCAAACGCGCAAAGAAGTCGAACGCATCAGCGAAGCACTCAAATCTGCCGGCGTCCACTGTGAAGGCTACCATGCTGGGATGCCCGATGAGCAACGGCAATTCGTGCAAAATTCTTTTATCAAAGAAAGTTTAGATGTTGTTGTCGCAACCATCGCCTTTGGCATGGGCATCGACCGTTCCAATGTACGCTACGTCGTTCACCACAATATCCCCAAAAGCATCGAGCATTATCAACAAGAAGCTGGACGCGCCGGTCGTG
>CBDUFM010000193.1:0-5918 GCA_965366325.1 uncultured bacterium | reverse complement strand
ATCTCTTTATCAGGATGCGGATTATTCCACCCCCAAGCAAAGACCCCAAGATTAGCAAACTTTTTATTAGGTCCCTGCCAAGCTAAACAAGCTGTCGGTTCCCACTTACTGCCACTATGCCAATTATGCGGCGGCAAAAACCAGCTATTTAATTCTCGCCCCGTGTTAATGTATTGAACCACTGCAGAACCATCCGCATAGCTAATCTCCATACGTCCAACTAAACCAGCGCCTGCACAGGTATGCAAGACGTACAAAGAAGCGGCCTTACGTGGGCAAGCAATTTCAACAGATTCTGCATAACCCTCACTACGATGTGCTAAGCCAATGACCGCTCGACGTTGATTCTGCGCGGGATCGACAACAGTGAATGGAATATCTAAAAAAGTCTGATCACCAACTGGAATCATATGAAAGTCATTATCCCCTTCATCAGTCCAGCCCTTAATGCCATGTGCAGGATCACCAGCACCATAGGTATCCACATTACAATGGCTGCTTAAGTCAATTGACTCAAAGCTGCGTTCAGGATTTTCAGGGGCGCAACCACGCAGCGCAACTGGTATAAAATTATTATACTTATCACCCCAGCCCTTTACGCGCTTGAGTATATCAAACCCATAAGACTCAAAACCATGTTCAAAAGCACCGTGAGCGAGCTCACCAGCCACAATAGTACCAACGCCACCATTCATGTAATGCCATTTGCCGTTCTCGTTACCATAACCGTTCTCAAATGGTGGGTAAATTTGATAAAACTCTCCCGGCGAGGACTGAGGCATTTCTTCACGAATACGTTGATAGGTTTTTATAATACCCACACATTTATCATGATCGATATTGCGATTTAAATCATAGGCGTTCGACAAGGACACCTGGGATTCAGGGTCAGTGCCGCCAAAATCGCGCTTAAAACTTGGATCTTCTGATACATGATGGGTAAAGAACGCACCATTCCACGCAACGTCATACAAACGCTGACGCAGTTCCTTGCCAAGCGCATCAAAGGCACCGGCTTCTGTCGCTCGCCCTGCAACAGTAAGCATTTCTGCTAAGTATTCGCAACCAACAGCGAGACCAGTATTATCACCATGCATAACACCGAAGGTGGTTTTTTCCAAGTCAACGCAGTTATTTCCCTTCGTTAACTTGGTATCATCATGATGCATGAAATCCCACGTGTCGATGGTATAACCACGCTTCAGTAATTTAAACTTTTCACTCCAGCGATACGGGTCACTGGTGGCGTAAGCCACAGCCTTAATCGCTGAATCTAACAATCCCGCCATCCATGCATCATCCCCACTGGCCTTCCACGTATAATACAAACCTTCGAGATACAAAAATTCTACATCATTTTCTACCGGGATGCGCTCCATACGGAAACGTCCGTCACCAACCGCTTTAATAAAATCACCTTCGCTAAATGTAAAGTCACGCCAGCTTGGATTTGGGTTCGCGCTACCGCAGCGATCATAAACCATGCCATCTTCACGCTGCGTATCGGCATATAATTCAATAGCGGTTTTTAATTCGCCGGTATAAAAGTATTTCTGACCCTTTAAGGTATGCACATGGTCGCGCAGCCAGCAGACAAAATAACGATAGGTTTTATTATTAAAGCGCGCTGTAAAATCATTGCCAACCCCATCCAGCCAGCTTTCCATGGTATAGCGCAAGGATTCCACCAAGGACTCGACGATACCTGATTCATCCTTAATTGATGTCTTGCAATCAACCACAAAAGACGCCTCTGCACTAATCGCTCCATTGGCATCCTTAACAAAAACCAAATGGGTGCCCAAGGCACCACCAATACTGATTGACTGCGTGGTTGCCGCAGGCGCATTATAATACACGCGACCTTGTCCGTCACGTAACTCCAATTGAGACTTGCTTGGATCCTCAAGTGCAATCTCTACGCAATCGAGTGGTTCAAAATGACGGCCATTTGTAATTGATAACATAAGTTCTTACTCCATGAATCTACATCTTATAGCAACAAACCTCATCTCAATCCCATATTTTAGTACTTGCATACATGTATAAGTTACGTCTGAGCAACAAAAAAAGGACAGCGCACCGCGCTGCCCTTTTTTAAGCTGTTACTGACTACTTACTGAGCATGATATGTAGAGCATCGCTTGGCACGGTCAGGGTCAGCACGCCTTTGTCCGCTTGCAAAGCAACGGTCTCTCTGATTTCACCTGAGGTATTCAGGATATGAGCCTGTTTAAGTTTCTTGTTCTTAATAGTGACGACAACTTCAGGAGACTGCACCATCCATGGCGCTTTGCCATAATTAGTGATTTTCTTAGCTGGGATTGGCGCTGCATCTTTCTTTTTAATTTGGCTTGGCGTTGTTTGCCAGCCACTAGGACGGCATTGCATACCCAACTGAACCAGCACCTTCTCTGATGATTTGAGCGCCTTACCATCGTAAGAAACGACCATCACAGTTCCAAAATCGTTCGCACAGCTAATCGTCACGTCATCAAAAGCAAAATCTTGGCGATTTACAAAATGCGCAGATACCCCTTGGCACTTCTCGGTATTCACCGTGCAAAAACCCTTATCGGTGTTCATAATAATTTCACCCGTAACGCTGGTCACCTCTTTACCCGTGCCGACATCTTTTATCAATGTTGTAAGATCAGTAACTTTGGTTTTGGATTCATTAGAATCATAGACGACTTCGACTGGACCAGCCAAAAAGGCGTATGGCGACACACCAGCTTTGAAATTGGAATCGGCAGGTTGATCACCAGCATCACGATTCGGGTCAAAGCTAGCCTCTTCTGCAAGCATCGGTGATTTACGTTCGTAAATTGCCCGCAATGAACGATGCTCTTCAACGACAGCCGCACCTTTGGCGATGTAGCCCTGACGAAATGCTAAAGCTGCGCCAGGAAATTGTCCGGCCATGTCTGGCGTCATACACACCCACTTTGAAGCTGACGGCAAATAGCCATTTGCAGAACGTGGCTCTGTCCATGTTTCGGTTGACGTTGAAAACCAGTAATACGCGTCAAAGCCAGTGAGTGACGAATAGGCCGCTATCAAAAATGGTGATTCGGCAGCATACTCATTTGGCATAACCCATGAGCTTTCGGTAATCATCATCGGTTTGCCCTTAGTCAGTTTTAAGTTTGTTGGCAAACTCAATGCCGCATCAGTTAATGCTGAATCACTCGTGTACTCATCTCCATTAATGATAGCCCAGCCGCGATGCTTACCATTATGCATACCACCAAAATAGCGATTAACGGCCATTACTTCATTTGGCGTATAGCTATAGCGTTCCGCATCGTTCAAAAGCACATTATCGGCAGTCTTCCAATTACCGGCATTAATAACAACGGGGCAGTTTAATTCGTTATGGACGTAATCACCTATCATTTTGTTAAAGTTATACATCGTTTCAGTAAAGAACTGTACTTGATCAGTCGTACGCTGCGTTTGTTTATTATTCTGATCCTTAGCGCCCTTGGTGGCATGCCAGATATTCACCATACCAAGAACAGCATTATCCCAATCGTCGCCCTCTTCGTCGTGACCAGCCCAAGCCTCACGAGCCTTTTCGATGCTACCGTATTTCTTAATCAGCCACGCACCTAGTTGTTGTCCGAGCAACTTTTTAAAGTCACCCTTCACGTTATTAACGGTCCAGAACAACAAACTATCTTCGTTTTGAATTTGAAAAATACCCAGCGCTGGTTCTTCTGCCAAGGTCTTGCCACCAAATTCGGGACGTGGCGTGGTGAATAATATCTTCAGCCAATTTTTGTAGTGTCCCTGCACCTTAGGATCAAAAAACAAAAGCCCACCACCCATGCCTTCACGGGCCCAAAACGGTGATACCGTCGTATAGATACCATGTTTCTTCATGGTTGACACGGTACGCCAAATCCACTCGCACTCCTTCATGTCCACACCATCAAGTTTATGCGGGTCATTGCTTGGATTTAAATGTGAATGGCAGCGCACCATATTCACACCAATCTTTGCCAACCAACGGCCATGACGATCTAGCGACGGTTTTTTTTCACGCCACTGAGGACGATCTGATTTACCACGCGTGGTATCGCTATTCACCGCCCAAATGCGAATGGATTTATTCTTTCCATTTACAAAGTCGCCGTCTTCATCGACCTTGAGCCAACCGGACTCGCCCGCCTCTTTTTCATTAAGCCAACGCAGATCCAATTCTGCATCTGCCTTAAACTCATCGCGTGCAGGTTCAAATGGAAAACTTGCCGCTGTTACATGTACTAGCGCGGCCGTCGCAAAGGCGAGACAAAAAAGTGTTGATCGAATCATGGCATCCTACTCCTCTAAAGATGTTCTAGCTTATGAATGTGCATTCCGTAGATCTGTGACCCCTGATCGACTAGTATCCTGCACATACATGTATCTATATTTTGCATGCAATTCGTTGTGATGTTGTTGCGATGTTATTGCGTTCTTAGCGCACTAATTCTTAGTTAGATACGGCTTAAGCACTGCGAACCAATCCTCAGCCATCTTTTTTTGCCCCGCTGGATTCGGATGCGCCCAATCAAAAGTATGCGCTTCTGGGTGATTTGGGTTTTCGTGCCAACCCTTATAGCCATGCACAATATGGATTGGTGATTCCTTCGTGCTCATATCTGCACCAATTTGGTCATACAGTGGGCGAATAATCTTCGCACCTTTGCTATTCAAATTCAACTGTGCAATTAAAATGATCACCTTCGGGTTCAGCTCGCGCAGAAAATTCACTATTTTAATCATCGGTTCCTGCACTTCTTTAACATGATCTTCGGCACCCTGATCGTTGGTGCCCAAATGGATAAGCGCAATATCTGGCTTTGCTCCCCACTGTTTAGACCAGCCTTCTAATTTATCCCAGACTTTAGCGGTTTTCCAGCCGTAATGACCTTCATGATCTAAATCAAAGGCTTCACCTTTATAATCCGGCCATTGTGCATGCGCTTGCAAGCCGGTCTTTAAGGAGCCAATAAAGTTAAAATCCACGCCCGCGTCTTTGAGCATACAAAATAATGGATAGCGATAGGTATACTCCTCACGGTCACTCTTACCGCCCTGCGTAATTGAATCACCTAGTGGTAAGATTTGAAGCGTTGCTGCATGCAATTGGACCTGCAGGCACAGACATAAAAAGACGGCTGCTAAAATGAGGTAACGCATTTATATTCCTTTTTGATTTATACTTCGTTAACGTACTTAAAAAATCCTACACACGCTAGCACAAGACTAACAGGCTCAACGGAGTCAAGCAACCGCTAGGAACTGTTTAGGAAAGTACACAGCATGTCAGATTGATATGCATAGACAGCACACAAGCTATCCTATTTGTGTTTAATACCCTATTCCTAACATGCTGACTTCACTCGCTCAAATAGTGGCTACAACGTTAGCAACAGCAGCAATAGCAAAACAAGGAATGCAGCAATGAGAAAACTACGCATGGGTATGGTTGGCGGCTGCCCAGGAAAATTTATCTGTGATGCGCACCATATGGCTTGGCGCCTCGATGGTCTCATTGAACTCGTTGCCGGCAGCTTCAGCCCCAATTCCGAACGCAATAACAACGCTGCACAACAATTAGGCATCGCCCCTGATCGCGTCTACGCCACGTATCAAGAAATGTTCGAGGCCGAGGCGCAACGCCCAGTTGACCAACGCATGCAGCTTGTGGCCAGCATTACCCCCAATCACATACATGCGCCAGTTGCCATCGCTGCATTAAGAGCTGGCTTCGCTGTCATTAGTGATAAACCGCTTGCCTTTTCCTTAGCTGAGGCCAAAGCACTCAAGGCAGCTGTCGATCAAAGCGGCCTCCTCTTTGCGTTAACCCACAATTACAGCGGCTACCCAATGGTGAAGCAAGCAAAAGAATTAATAGCCAGCGGAAC
>CBDUFM010000192.1:0-5951 GCA_965366325.1 uncultured bacterium | reverse complement strand
TACTGTTTAAACGCCGTTATCAGCGAAATCCCACGTCCCACCAGGCGCATTAATGCGATATGTTGCAACGCGTGGCTTGCCATTTGAATTAATATTGACATTTACAAAAGTTGCCAACTGATTAAAACTATTTGGACCAGTTACGCGCACATCTGCATTCGACAAACTCGAAACATTTATAGCTACATCATCATCATAGGTCAGCTCAATATCATGGGCTGCAAGTCCACCGGTTGTAATGTTACTTGCCAGCGCAGAGGCTGTTGGCGCTGTAAGATCCGAAGCTGGGTTAAAAACACTACCACTTATAAAGTATTGCCCTTGGCTAAATCGATCAACATAACCACTTGGCCCCGCGCTGAGCGGCGAACCAAATCCAACGCCACTTACTTCAAGGTAATAAGTGCCAGCACTGACACTCGTTGCAATCTCGGCATATGTTGTACTCGATGGATTGGCAGTGACCAATTCTGCACCGGACCCATCCAGCAAGCGCAACTTCACATCTAAATTACCACCGCGTGTAGTGCTCCCTACAACAAAAGGGTCAACACGTAAATTAATACTGCCGGATCCAGTCGCGAATTTAAAAACGTCAGGATCAGCTGGTCCCAAAATAATACCTTGATTATCTTCATGCGTATTATCAATGTTTGTCCCTCCATTGACGAACAAAGGACTCGCTCCTCCTATACTATTGGCATAATCATCAATCCGTTGCCCTAATTTACTATTTAAGCGATCGGCATCATTCTGGCTATTATTTGCATCATAATACTCACCATTAGACCACTGCGACACATTGCGATTATAACCTGTACCCATGATGGGACCCCAACTAGTCACGCCACTACCATGCCCATTATAATAATCTTTTGAAGATGTGCCGTCGTGACTCAAGCCAAGGTTATGCCCCAATTCATGACTTGCTGCTTCTGCAATGTAATCAGATCGACTACTTAATTTATTGTAATAGACCAAGGCTGGCGAATAATATGTGGCATAGTTTGAAAATCCAAAAACACCAAGATAGGCTCGTCCACCAGCATTATCATTTTTAAAATCACCATTATGAGAAATAAGCACTTGCGCAATAGTTGGGCCACGATTAGTTTGATCATCGTAAAATGGATCCGTCGTAATATTTATATCGTAAGCAGCGAAATCCTCGGCCATACGCTGCCACACTTGATATATGCGAGTTTGCTCTGTAACGCTAAACGTCGTTGCATCACCATCGATATTAAACGCACGCGCTGTAATAACTGGACCACCTATACTATGACTATTCCATGCTGTGCCAGTAATCACATCACCATTAAAGTCTATATATGCGATATTTGTTGCACCTAATTTTGAATTAAATATTGGCGGTGCACTAATAGCAACCGGACCACTAGGCGCAAAACCATCTTCCCAAATACTTGCCCCTGCTGAGGTCTCCACCACAGCCGCTGCATCATCGACCACTTCGTCTGGCACATCACTGCATTGGAAAAACATTTCACCCTGCGCGTCCGCATGTAAGCAATTTAAATCATGCGTAGCAACCCCGTATGTTCGCATGCGACGTAGCGCATGCTCACGCGCCTTAGGCGACAATTGAGCGAGCTCAGTCTTCAAACGACAGTTTGGCAGTGCCTCTATGTGCAAAGAGGCATCGTGTGAAAAAATTGCTGAAACGCCTGCTCGTTCATGGGCATACTCGGCAGCAGATAAAACGCACATTAAGCTTAGCAAGGTTAGCAAGCTCAAGCAGCTATACCCCCGAATGCTAAGTAACTTTATTATACCCATAGGCTCCCCATTTATTCCAAATTATCCACAGAATCTAACTAAACCACATAACTGACTGATCATTTCAACCTGTCCATTGCGTAAATAAGAGGAAAGCAATCAAGGAAATAAAAGGAGAACATCTTAAAACCCTGTACCTATTTATCGATCGTATGAATAACACACACCGACATACATTTATTCATACGAACCAATGCTGACTAGAAGCAAAGCATAATGCAATCCGGACAGAAAGGCATAATCTCATCCCCATCCGTGTGTAATACATCAATAACAGAAAAAAATCGATATCATTTTAATAATTGTTCTAATTTAAAACTAGCGTTCCTTGTGGATTGCCGGAGAAATAGCTAGTCACATCAAAGGGAAGCAGCAGGTAAAACACTTGACCTCAACGATTTCGAGATGCCCATTTATTCAAGCGAACGTGAAACCAAGAATAGTATTCCAAAAGAAGCTCATGCATTCTTACATGAAATACAGAACGCCGACATTATTGTCCTCAGCCTCGCAGAGCACAACGGTAGCTACACGGCTGCGCATTAAAACATTTATGACTGGGCATCGCGCATTGAGCAAAAAGTCTGGAGTGATAAACCCATTTTCCTAACCAGCACCTCACCTGGACCACGCGGTGGCGCAACTATTCTGGAAGCCGCAGCTGCCAGCCTCCCCCACCAGGGCGGACACGTATATGGCAATATCGCACTGGGTTCATTGTATGACAACTTTACGCCAGAGTTCGGGCCCATTAACGAAGACCTATTAAAGAACTACCAAGATAAAATAGCCATAATGGCCTAAGCATTATAATACACACAGTCTCCCGGTCATCCAAAACACTGTTAACTCAGGTCCTTGTCAGGATCATTATCGAAGTATTGTCCATCCGTAAGATTTTCAAGATAGTGTCACTTATTTTAGAAACGAACTGGATCAGGAATATGCATGCACTTCCATAGACTAAAAATCCCATTTTCTGTTGATTAATTTGTCAAATTTCAGTTCATTTTTATGGTATACTGTCGTAGGACTAATCCGATGAGACAACACATGAGATTCCACAAAGATTTCAGGCGCCATTTATGAGTATTTCAGAGAAGCAACTTGGACAAGCAATAGACCATCTCGCAGAGGCTTGGTTGCATCTACAAACTGAGACCAGCGGTGCTAAAAAGCGCGAACTATTGGCCCATGAGGAACAGCACACATTCTTCATCCACCCTATCAGCTTTCTTAAGTACATGATTTTACAATTAAATAATAAGGGCAAACCATCCTACCGCAAATTGCTCCAAGAGTCATATCGCTATCAACGAGTACCAACGCAGCATATCAATGACTACTGCTTCGGTCGCAGTTTAAAATACTTGTGCATGGACGGTGAATTCCGCTTATGCAATCACCAAAATCCGCGTCCCGGCAATATTGTCATTTCCTCTACCACCAATACCTATACCCACATTAATTGGGCCATTTGTGGCAGTAGCGGCCAATTATACCATATCAATGAAATGTGTGATCGAATCACGACCTCCTCTTTGCATGAAAAAAACAAGTTGATTCACATTTTAGAACTGAGCGAATTACGTTTAACCATTAATTCAAATTCGGTCTGGTCTTACTATACCAGCCCATACGTCCGTTCTGAGTTATCTGAGCAGTAGCCGAAGTTAGGCCTCGACTGAGCGCGGACCCACAAATCATTTTGCATGATCGCTTACAAACTTGATACCAGGGCAACAGCCGCTCAGCCTAAATTCCAACTCGAAGTGCACCATGTAGCACACTCTTTTGGAGGTCTGAATTCTAACTCCAAGATATATGTGTCTTATCTCGGCTATGGATTGGATTGTACGACTAGTGATTACGGTTTTTCTGTGACGGGCTTGGGAAGGATTCGATCATGGCCTGTCTATAATTTATATAATTTATCTAACGATGTGTATGTCCTCTTTCCTTTGTTTTTATTTTCCTCCCTATTTTTTTACACTGCATTATTCACCCTGAACCAGCAGGCACCTTTTTAGGATACATGGCACTCCAGTATGTGTAGCCGTATTTACTGGTGGTTATTCTTAAATAGGTATTGGGTCTTAATCCTGAACCAGGGAGCACCCAGCGATGGTGTCCGTCATTGGACAACTTGTCGGCAAATATTACCCAAGTCTTCCCAAGGTCGAGTGAGTATTCAAGACGCATCCACCCCACATCCCCAGCACTTGACCAGAAAAAATCACACGGCTGACCATAATAAACATCTCGTTGAGCGGCCAGCGTGACATAGCCATCAACCCTGAGTCCGTTATCAAACTCGTGACTTAAACCGCCGCCCTCTATCCGAAACAACACTGATTTAGTAATGGTATTCGGCAGGGTAAATGTGTGCGAATCCTCTCTTTCAACCCAGTGGTAATGCCTTCCAAAATATACATATGAGGACCAAAAATACCCAGAATCTGTTTCTCGACTTACTAATTCAATCCAGTCGGCACCATTATTGACAGAATAAAACACAGTAACGTGTTTTATTTTATGAGCGAACCACGTGACCGTTGCCTCCGAACCCAAAGGGACGCTTCCACTCTGAGAGCGAACAATGCGCAATTCAGGCGACCGCTGTCTCTTGCGCTCACGATCCTGATATGGTTCCACATCATCGCCGGCACAGCCATAAGTGAACAACACCATCAAGAAAAGCAGCGCTGTCGGCAGATACCTGCTGGTGATTCCATGCTTTTTATTCAAATTCTTAGCAAACATGTCCAGACTCCACACGCTCAGTATGGATATGGCCAGATGATAACCTTTTATTTGTTAACGTTTACTTATCATTGTATCATTCAGGCATAAAGCCATTGAAAACGCCCACTTATATGTTTACAGTGTTAACATATAAGTAGGCAACATGAAGACTGGCTAAGAGGCTACTGCTTGTCCTTAAGCTTCTGTAGAGAGGCCAAAATTAAGCGCAGACACAGGGGTGAGGAGATGAACAGTCCGACAACCCCTTCATAATTATTGCTTAAACAGCTTCCGGAAATCGTTGACACTGAGCGTATAGAGCTCCTCATCTTCAACCTCAAATTGTATTTGAAATATGTCTTGAAGTGAATTCACCGTCTCAGCGACAGCAATTTCATCAAAGCCCTGATCCATGAGCGGCTGCTCATCATCAAGTGCATTTCCCGTGAATTCATAAAATGCACCTAAACGCGTAACTAATTCAGAAAAAGTAATCTGAGATGCCTTAAAGGACTCACCCAGCACAATAACTTGATGCTGCTCTTTCTCAAATTGACTCAGGCCAGCACCTGCTCCGCCCTGACCACCACTTCTAGCCCCGCTCCGCCCTTGTGTACCAGCTCGACTACGCCTTGTTCGCTTCTTCTTGCCGCCAAAAAAACCCATACACACTCTCCTCCTTAATGTAGTATCATTACACATATGATTCTTAGATGAGTTATATAAACACCAAGGAAATTCACTAGCCTAGAGTATGGATGCCAACTTGCATGTGAGATTCACATGACACAACCGATCCATAAGGGCTTTATATATTATCACAAGTGTTAATTATACCTATATTTATGACTCATAAATCATAGCCTGTCTATAAAACATTATTATTAATTGGTCCGGTCAGGCTGCTGGTGAAGGATTTGAATACCACTTATTATTCATTGCACTTGCTGCCGTACTCGTTATCCGCGGTGGCGGTGCTTTTAGCGTCGACGCAGCATTAAGTAAATAATCATCATTTTCATTAACATAAAAATAGGAAATTATCATGAAAAACATTCTCGCCATAGGCGCCAGTAATAGCACCAACTCAATCAACCAACAATTAGCCACGTGGGTTGCCGGAGAAATAGCTGGTCACATCAAAGGGCACCAGCAAGTAAAAACACTTGACCTCAACGATTTCGAGATGCACATTTATTCAAGCGAACGTGAAACCAAGAATGGCATTCCAAAAGAAGCTCATGCATTTTTACATGAAATAAAGAATGCCGACATTATTGTCCTCAGCCTCGCAGAACATAACGGTAGCTATACGGCTGCGTATAAAAACATTTATGACTGGGCATCGCGCATCGAGCAAAAAGTCTGGAGTGATAAACCCATTTTCCTAACCAGCACCTCACCTGGAC
>CBDUFM010000191.1:0-5957 GCA_965366325.1 uncultured bacterium | reverse complement strand
GACCAGCCACTGCTGCCCACACCAGCTGATTTCGCGCTCTGCAGCGCCAAGCGCAGGCCAGGCCAGCAAAAGGACAAGAATCACGAGCAGATAGGGGCCGATTTTCATACCGAAGTCTATAGTATTACACGCCTTAGAGAAGGCAAATCGACTTGCACTGCATATCCCAAGTTACAGTATACATTTGCTGCATCAGCGCAGCGTTGTGAACTTATGATAGGTACCTGTAACATATTGATTATCGGTAGTGAAACCGAGTGCGACAAGGTCTTGCAGGTAACCCCGGCGTCCTTGCCCGGGATCAAATTACCTAATCACGAAGAAGACATCGAGATCAACATCGAGACGATCATTCCCAACCAATCTTGGGAAGTGAACTTCATCGAGAAGGCCTATGACCTCGGCATCTTCTTCCTCTCAGATGAAGACGCCAACCTCTTCCTCAATAACAACACCCTGCTCTCCAGCCGTACGCACTCGATGTTATTTATTACCAATCATGAGCAAAGTCTGCCGCGTGATTGGAAATTACGCCAACATCAAGATGACGTTATTATTCAACCGTACACCAACAACATGTTACGCACGCGTATCGAACGCCTCTTATTTAGTCGTTACAAGCGTGTGGCAAAAGACATCGACCAAGATGAAATCATTTCATTTTTAGCTGGCTTTATTAATGACCCTATGTCATCAAAATCTATTGAGCCCGTTTACGACAGTGGTCATGCCAATGGATTTTATTATCCAGCGATTGCCCAGCACTTTGGCTTGAACGTCGATGACATGAGTCTTTTAGAGCACATGGCCGAACAAGGCCTCCTGACCAAACGTATTATTAATCGCAAGCGCTATTGTCCGAAGTGTAACTCAAACCAAATTAATTTTCGTGAAATATGCCCGCAGTGCGAATCCATTAATTTCATTCAAGACACTGTCATTCATCACTTTCATTGTGACCACATCGACACCATTGGGCGCTTTCGTCAGGGCGATGAATTAATTTGCCCCAAATGTAATGAAATCCTACGTCACATTGGTCTCGACTATGAAAAACCAATGTCAAACTTTCGGTGCCAAGAATGCGAATTTATTTTTGCCAACGGTGAAGTGCAAGTGGAATGCGAATTCTGCCACCACACCTGCCCGCCACCAGAAACACGCGAAGTTCGCATTTTCCGCTATGAATTAACCACCTTTGCCGAAGAAGCCGTGGTCACCAGTAGCATTCAAGGCATCGATATGCACGAGATGCAACGCGATGTCGCTCGGTTTAGACGCTACCGCAATCCCTGCTCGGTAATTTTGATTCAGATGAATTTCCTCGATCAATTACGGCGAAGCGTTGGCGATCAAGCAACCGTCTATATTCAACAACTCTTTTCCAGCGTTAGCAAAACCCTCCGCACACTCGATGTATCAAGCGTACTTGGCGTCGACACCCTTGGCGTCCTGCTACCTGGCACGCCACTCGACGGTGCACGCATCGTTGCCCAACGCATGGAACAACGGGCTCAAGCACTTGATTTTCCAATTGAAGAAATCGAAGCCTATCTCACCACCGGCTCCTCTGAATGCAGTGACGAAGTTGATAGCGCAGAAGCGTTAATTGCCATGGCACAGGCCGATCTTGAATATAACCGATCGGTCATGGGATAAATAGCGGCAACTATCATGACACAGGTACACACACGTAGAGCTACCAAAACATATCGCTGGCACATTGCCTGTGCCTGCAATCTAGCCCTCTGTGCGCTGTGTTTATGCGCAAGCGCCTGTGCCCGCAAAGATTACGGTGCACAAAAACAAAAAACCCATGCGCGCACCCAGCAACAAGTGTACGCTGATTTGCATGCACCATTATTGGCCGGCCACAAATTATTAAAAGAATTATTGCCACAAGCCAAAGCTGAAACAATTGTGTATGAACTCAGCGCCGCTGGGGCGAACCTTGTCAAACGTGACCTGCGTCAAGAAGACCTATGGAATGAACAATTAGCCATATTCTTCCAAACTCCCAAAGTGCAGGATGAGTCGCGCTTCGATTTGTTTTATTTTGACCCGCATGCCATGCGCATTCAAGAACTGAGCCAACCACAAGACGACAAGCAACGTCGTGTTATTCATAGCATCGTTCGCTCGGTACCCGTCAGTCGCAAACCAACGTTTACGCAAAATGAATTAGATGTTTTTCAATTCGAATTTTCTAATGACCACAAGCGCGGCATTAGTCTCAGCAAGAAAAAACGCCTCAGTAATCATCTCGGTAATAATATTATGCCCATATTATTGCCGGATCGTCAATTAGTCGTCTACACCAGTATCGACGAACAAGACCGTAAGCGGATCATGTACATTTCTGTAGCTGAATCCGAAGAACAACAGGATAAACCTAGCGCATTGCCACTCATTGCCAATGAACGCATTCAATCCTCTCATCCACGCATACTTAGCGACGGCAGCCTCGGCTTCATGGCCAATCCAGATGGCTATTTCCGTGCTTACGAATATGATTTCAAAACCAATAGTTACCAAGCCACCAGCAAACAAGCCGCCAGCGCCAATAATGGCGATTTAATTCTTTCCAGCCTAGGCAAAGGCGACAGCCCTTTAATTATGCAGGTCCCCGGCCGCTTAGATTTGGGCACCCTGCTTGGCTTAGTTGAGGCACATAATAGCAGCGTCAATCGTTACCGCGCCCTACTTGCCGCCGCTTTGATTGAAGCACGACGCAGTAAATTAGATGTATTACCTACACTACGCTTTGGTGTTTATTACACCCCCGTTACGAATATCGCAAACGGCAACACGGTTGCCTCTGGCGACTTTCTAGCACAAGGCATTAGTCGTGGCCTATTTGGTATTGTTCAAGATCTCTTGTCGATTCCTAAACACCTCGCTATGAGTGAAGCACAAATCATCCGTGCGGAAATTGCACGCGATACACTACTCGATGAAATTAACCAACGACAAGCCGAAGTAGCTGATCTTTTTTTCCAAGCACAAATGTATCAGCAGTTACTTGATATCGACAAAACCCTTCTCGACATTGTACGCCAGCAGGAACAACGGCAGCGACAGCGGCGCAATCACGGCGCGGCGATTAGCGCTGAAGTTATGGCCTTCACCACCAATGTCGTCTCTGTCGAGAAACGCCTGCAGGATCATCAACGGCGCTTTACCTTACTGCTTAATGAAATTAAGGATATCTGTTCTATCCCACGACAAAAAGTCATTGAGCTGGACACAGAAATCTATTTGTTTGAACGCGATCAGCTTGAGCAATTTAACGAGTTCAAGCAAATGGCCTTACTCAACAATCCACGCATTCAAGCCGCTCGCCTGCAACTCGATAAAGCATTTTTTGAACAAAAAACCGGTAGCCGCTTTAGCCCTGGTCTGAGTGCCGGTGCGCAGTACGGCCGCTCACATGATGAATTTGGTGAATTCCTTGATGAGTTTATTACCGTCAACATTAATGGCGAGGTGCCACTCGGGGCATTTAAGGACAGCAACCTTAACCAACATTATTGGCAAGAAATCAATACCTCCCTACGCCTCGCACAGGAACAACAAAGTCAAAACACGCTGCGTGCCTTACAATTAAATCTCGATCTGTTTTACGAAAGCCGCAACAAATTTGAGATCCAACAACAGCACCTAGCTCATTCACTTGAACAAATTCGACTTGCGCGCATTTTCAAACGCTACCCCTTCGTGCAAACAGCCTACCGTCAGCACAGCAAAGACCTGCCCTCGGCGCGCGAACTGTATTATCAAGCGCTCACCGAAACCCTACGCCAACATGCAGCCCTAGCACAATATTACACGCGCGTGTGGCGAGACATGGGTCTCACCCATCAGCTCCCGAAACGCCTACACCCCATTCGTCGCGACATTGTCAACAAAAGTCGCTTCTCTACCTGGGTTTGGAATGCCGAAGAATTACTAAACAAAAATAACGCGATCGATTCCTTTATGAAGGCCGCGAAAAAGCACAACATTCGGCGCGCCTATGTATACCTAGAGTCAGATGATCAGGTGCTCTCTGATCCCTTGATGTCTGAACGACTCACCATGTTAATTAACAAAGGTGCTGCCAAAAACATTAAAATTTGGGCACTGGTCGGCAGCAAAGATAAACACGATCACATCGGCGATTCACGGTTACAAAACAGCGTGCGCAACGTTGAACAATATAATCAACGCTTTAAGGCGCTAGAACCACGCATTGCTGGTATGAAAGTCCATTTGCAACAGGCAGCCAGCACCGACACCGCTGAGCGCCAACAATATCAAAATGTTCTCGAACAAACGCGCAGCCTCTTACCCAAAGACCTACCCTTATGGATTGATGTACCAATCAGTGCCTTCACCGAAGACAATGCCCACTACATTCGCGATGTCTTACACTTGGTTGATGGTGTAACGGTGTACAACCCACACGGCAAAAATCACGAAGTCCTCTTGCAGTCCGATGCCCTCCTAGAGCTATCCCCCTCTACGGTTGAGTTTGCCCTACAACGCGACGCAGCCGGCGACGGCACGGCGCTGAACGAAGCAATTCGCACACTGCAAAAACACCACCTCAATAAACATAATTTTGCTGGCATCGCCTTGCTCGACTGGTCGCAAATTCTACGCGATAGTGGTAGCGATGAGGATGCGCGCGAATGAAGATCTCATTTAACC
Organism: uncultured bacterium; assembly: GCA_965366325.1. Lineage (GTDB taxonomy): Bacteria > Planctomycetota > UBA11346 > UBA11346 > UBA11346 > JANQLF01. Next base: position 1,265 of record CBDUFM010000191.1, on the reverse strand, counting down.
GCCCGGAAAAGCAACAAGGCAGCGTCAACCAAGCACAAGAAAACATTAAAAATGCACGCCCTGAAAAATTACCAATTGCGCGCTTTTTATTAATCGGCGCGGGCGTCATGGTCTTTCTTGCGCTCGTCTATACCTGGTGGGCGAGTGGGCATCTCTACGCGCGCGGCATAGTTACCTCCCAACTAGACTCTTACACGGCATCCAATTTATCGCGTGTTGGTGATGTTATCGTTCAGCCTGGAGACGTCGTTCAATCTGGGGACCCATTATTTGAATTGATTTCCGATGAGGCACAAAATGAATTCCTACAGGTGCAGGAGCTAATTAAACAGCAGTCACAATTATTGATCGACATCGATCCTGAACATCCCATCTACAGCAAATTATATGATCAAGGCCAACTACAGTCCTTGCACGCCGCTCGCAGCAATATCGATGTATTAAAAGTGAATTACGAGCGCGCCGAACGCAAAGACGATCTTGGCGAAGCGGATCGTAATCATTTACGGAACATTGGCGTATTGCAAAAACAGGTGGTTAACTACAAGCAATTATGGCAGGACAAACAACAGCAACTCGAACATTTGCAACTGTTATTCAAGCTTGATGCCGCCACGGCCTTAGATGTGAAAAATGCTGAACAAGACACACGTACAGCGCACATCGATTTTGATAGCGCACAAACCAAACTTAAACAAATCGAAGAAGGCATGGTCAGCACGCGCCAAGACCGCATTCAAGAATTATCCTTGCTGCACAAACAGCTCGCTGATGCGGAAAATCATTTTAAAGTTCTTAAAGCGCGTTTTGACAGTATAGCCAAGCAAGAATACGAACGGATTCAATCCGAAATTCGCCGCTTAACACTACGCGCCGATAAGCTCAAAGACGAAGCAGGACCGAAGATGTATTATGCGCGCAATGCCGGCGTTATTGGGGAACTTGCCGCCAACACTGGGTCCATCGTCAAGGACGAAGGTCTCATTCTCAATATTGCGACCACTGATGTGGTGTGGATAGATGCCTACATCCCGACCCATAAAGCGAGTATTTTAAACGAAGACGAACCACCTGTCATCACTATTTTGTCACGCATTCATAACCAACGCTTCGAGGCCTATTATAATGGTGGTGGCCTTGAGGTGAATGTACCGGCAGTTATTTATAATACCGACAAAACACTGAGTCGCGCTATTCACGTGCGCGTCGATCTCAAAAGCGGCCGCGGCAATTTGAAGCCGGGTAATATTGTTGACGTTATTTTC
>CBDUFM010000190.1:0-5984 GCA_965366325.1 uncultured bacterium | reverse complement strand
TGACACTAACGGACTCGGCAATACTACGTTGGGCGCTCATCCGTTACCACCTTTGAGTTGTGCTAACTCAGATTCTATTTCGGCTAAACGCTTTTCTAAAGACTTAACCGTATCAACCATGCGCGGTAAGCGGCGCATGGCGACTTCTTTGTTCTTTTGAGATTTTAAATCTTGTGCAGGAAAACCCATGACCGCTGTATTAGACGGAAGGTTTTTGGTGACACCACTGCGCGCGGCAATGACCACATGATCGCCAATTTTGAGATGACCGCTTACGCCGGTTTGACCAGCAACCGTGGTGTGATGACCAAGCGATGTTGATCCAGCAATACCAGATTGGGCTACGAGTATACAGTGCGCACCAATTTCGACATTATGTGCCACTTGAACCATGTTATCAATCTTAGTGCCTTGGCCTATGCAGGTGCGTCCAAAACGGGCACGGTCAATCGTCGTATTTGCGCCAATTTCAACGTCGTCTTCAATAATAACCACGCCAACTTGTGGAATTTTATTGTGTACGCCTTCAACCGAGGCGTATCCAAAACCATCGCTGCCAACAACAGCACCGGAATGAATGATGACACGATCACCAACACTAGAACGTTCACGAATAGTGACGTGCGGGAAGAAAATACAGTCTGCGCCAATACTGCATTGATCGCCAATGTAGACGTGCGGATAAATGATGCTGTTATCACCGATAATCGAATTGTTTGCGATGACAGTGTAGGGACCAATAGCAACGTTCGCACCGAGGCGAACGCCGTCACCAATAACGGCTGTCGGGTGTATGCCAGGTGTAGGGCGACCAACGGTCGGCACAAAAACATCAACCACTTTTGCAAAGGCAAAGTCGGGATCTTTAACTACAATTTGCACCAAGTTTTTTGCGGGGTGTTCTTTGGCTACTAGAACGGCCGATGCCTTAGTCTCGCTCAAATAGGGTGCGTATTTATCATTAGCTAAAAAACTAATCTCACCTGGTCCCGCTTCTGCAAGCGAAGATATACCGGTTAATGCCTGATCGGCATTGCCAATAATGGTGCCGTCCACTAAAGCGGCTACGTCAGCGACTGTAAATTCCATGTGCGTCGTTATTCCATTACTTCAATATCGGCATCACTGCTTTTTGGTGCTGCAACTGGGAATTTGGCGTTGATCCAGCCGATGAAGTCATCGGTAATATCATTTTCAGGTGAAGCGTAGAGTGTGTTTAAAGAATTAAGTTCCATACGTAGCTGTTCGCTGGTTTCGCCTTGGAGGCCAGAGCTAATTGTACGAATGACAATTTTATGACCTTTTTCTTCGCAGTAGGTTTTGAGATGCTTGCGCAAATCAGCGGTATTATCTTTAACCAAGTTGAGATTTTTTTGTTGTAGACGCGCTTGGATGCGTTTCTGTGCTAGTTTAATTTTAAATTTGCCGACTTCGATTTTCTCAGATAATTCAGCGTAGTCAGGGCTGCTTTCACCAGTGATGGATAATTGATTCTCAAGAGCACGCACAGCATCTACATCAACACGCATGCCATCTTTTGCTTCGCCAAGTTCTTTGTTTAGCTGCTCGTAGCGAGCTTTAAAGATGTTGGCACCGACATAAACTTCTTCGATGTCTACGACGACAATTTCTGCACCATCTGCAGCGTGCACTGAGAATGTGGCTGATGAAATACACAGGATTAAGGCTAATAAGAGATGTTTCATATTGCTGCTTTCTGTAGATTAAAGCGAATGACGTGTTGTTTAGAATACACCACCGATGGAAAAATGGAATTGCGTTTTGTCTTCACCGTCTTTGTTATCTAGGCGCCAGGCATAATCGAGAGCGATGGGAAACTGCATGGGAAAGCGAATGCCAAAGCCCACAGCGCTACGCAGGTCACTCAGATCCGTAGATTCGTCATCACCCCAGACATAACCGAGGTCATAAAAGAGCAGGCCGTGGATGCCCTGCGGTACGCCCTGTAAGGGATGAATCAATTCAGCGGTGGTCATCCAATAGGTGGTGCCACCGGGCCTGGTTGAGAAATTGTTGATATTCGTTTCAGTTGGGCCGAGGCGGCCGTTGTCATAGCCACGATGACGCGGAGCTGGACCCCCACCATAATAGCGTTGGTAGAAGGGGACGAGGTCATCGTCGTCCAGTGAACGTAGCCAGCGGTTTTCTTGCCCTAAGTGGAGCGTGGTTGTACCACCAAGGGGTAGCTCCTTAAGCGGGAAAAAGACATCGGCGTTAATGGTTACTTCCCAGTAGTCGTCGCTAGCCGAGAGCGGGCCGCCGGTCAATGATTCGCGCGCATCAAGTTTAAATCCACGTGTTGGTTGCTGTGGAATATCGAGGCGGTCATATTTTTGCCGTAAAATAAAAGTGTTGGACGTAAATGAATCGTCATCAGCAGACAGTGCATCATTTGGTGCATCTTGATCGACATTAAAAATATCGCGATGGGCGTAACTATAGCCAGCTGATAAAAACAAATCGTTTTCTAAGAAATTGCGACCGACGGTAAAGCCCGTTTCAAAGCGATCTTCATCCCAGTCGCGCGAAGACAGCGAGGCCTCGGTTTGACTGACGAAGGTGCTCAACGAATAGTGGCCATCGAAGAGATGTGGGTTGGTCCAACTTACATTAAAGTTAGTGCGCTCTTCAGACCAAGAAAAAGACGAGCGTAGACTTTGACCGCCACCACGGGGTGTACCTTTAAATAAACCGAGCAAGTCAAAGTTGCGTTCGCTGTAGGAGATTTGAAAAACAAAATTTTCAACACTACTGAATGCGGCGTTGGCACTAATTTGCCCCGTGCCCTGTTCTTCGCCACGTACACGTAAATCGACTTCATCGCGGCGCATCGGGTCATAAAATTTATCAATGCGCATGGGGTTGGGCGGCGCCGGGTTGAATAAATTCACACGACGTAGCTGACGCATGGACTCATCGATTTTATCTTGGTTATATAATTCACCGGGATATGCACGCAGTGCACGGCGAATTACCGCATCTTTGGTTACGCGGTTGCCGTCAATATCAACGCGGCCAATACGGTATTGTTTGCCTTCATAGACGTGCAGCGTTAAATGGACGAGGTTTTTATCGCGTCCTTCTTCAGGGTTGGCTAATTCAATGCGCGTATCGCGTCGGATAATGGACTTTGGATAGCCCTGATTGCGAATAATGCGTTGGGCCGCGTTGATCCCACGCATGACATTTTTGTTGTCAAAAATCGCACCAACTTCCATTTCGAAAGCTTTGGTTAGTTCTTCTTGGCTGGCCAAAGTGTTGCCAACAAAAGAGACACTGCCGAGATGAAAGCGTTCACCGGCGTCAACATGCACGGATAAGACCACGCGGTTATTTAATTCATTATCTGGAACAACGCTGGGGCCATGGCGGCGCCGTTCATCTGATCCACGTAGGCCATCGTAAAAATCAACGGTAATCGGATCAACCGATGCGTTAAGATAACCACGATCACGAATGTAGTTGGCTAGGGTGCGGCGATCCCAGCGCAGCATTTGCGGCTGAAAACCGTTGGTGCCGAAAATCTTACTTGGTTTATTGGTGATAATCTTATTTAAAAAATATGCATAGACGTCTTCGGGTAGGCCAGTGTAGTGGACTTGATCCACTTTAACATTTTGCCCAAGATCTACGTGAAAGCTAACATGTACAAAACCAGTTGTAGCATCAACGTTTTGCGTTACTTCAATTTTAGCTGCAACGAAACGCTCTTTGCGAAAGTGTGCAATTAAGGTTTTGCGATCGGCCTCTAAGATAAACGGATTTAAATAGCCGCCCTGACGGGTTTTAATTTTATTGGGTAAGTCATGACGATCCCAGTAACCAAGGCCCTTAAATTGAACCGAACCCACGTAGGGTAATTCTTTGACCTGAAAGGTGACTTTTAGTTTGTTGCCAGGCTGCTGTTCGATACTGCTGTTGACGAACATGAACTGGTCCATCAGGGTGATGGCGCGTTCATCATCGCGCAGCTCTTGCATGCTAAATGGGCGGCCAGCGCTGGTCTTCAGTTGGAGGCGAATCAAGTCGGGGTGGATGTGCTCAGGGCCGACGATTTCTACCTCGGAAACGGTCGGGAGCGACTGTTCCTGAGCTAGCAAAGCCGTGGGGGCTAAGGCAAGTGCTGTTAACGTTAACGACGATGAGTACAGTCGATGCACCGATGCTCCAATGAAGGGCGGGAATGATAGGTCCACCCCTGCATGAGCAAGGCGTGCTCAGGCTTGAGTCGCCTGTCCTACCAAGAGCATAGACGCATGTCTGAGGCACTCTTGCAGGTCAAAAATTTACGAAAGCTGTTCCCGATTTGCCGTGGCGTCTTTGGCAAGACAGTGGGCCATGTCCATGCCGTCGATGAGATCAGTCTCAGCCTCGAGCGTAAGCGCAGTTTGGGCTTAGTTGGTGAGTCGGGTTGTGGCAAAACGACAGCAGCACGATCAATATTGCGTCTAATTGAACCAACTAGTGGCAGTATTCACTTTGATGGCGAAGATGTTATGGCCATGAGCGCTGCGGACTTACGACGCAAGCGCTGCGAAATGCAGATGATCTTCCAAGATCCCTATGGTAGTCTCAATCCACGCCTCACCGTTGGCGATATGCTGGTGGAGCCGATGTTAGTGCATGGTATTGCTGGCAAATCGGATGCGGAGGACATTGCTATTGGTCTTTTGGAGCGCGTTGGGCTCGAACGTGAGCATATGCTGGCCTACCCTCATCAGTTTAGTGGTGGCCAACGTCAGCGTATCGGCATTGCCCGCTCCTTGGGTTTGAACCCCAAACTCATTGTTTGTGACGAGCCCGTCTCGGCTCTGGATGTCTCGGTGCAGGCTCAGGTACTGAATCTGCTGATGGACCTTCAAGACGAACGCGACATGGCTTACCTGTTCATTGCCCATGACCTCAGCGTAGTTGCGCACTTTTGTCATGACATCGCGGTGATGTATCTCGGTGAAATTGTTGAGATGGGGTCGATTGAAGCAGTTTATCAAAATCCATTGCATCCCTATACACAGGCCCTGCTCTCGGCGATACCGCCGGATGAACCAGGTGAAGATCGACACCGGATAATATTAGCAGGCGATCCACCAAGCCCGATGGAAGCGAGTAGTGCCAAACGTTACGTACAACGATTCCCCAAGCACGCGGCTGCATTTACCGATGGCGAAATTAGTTTACAAAAAGTTGGTGAAGAGCATTACGTGCGTTGTGCTCGTTTGGATGTTCTCCAAGAGCTAGCATCACGCGGTGCAGCTGCATGGGCTTAAACCTTACATCGCACCCTCATTGAACTTTTAAGGCGGCGTCTTTTTGGTTCAGTATTTAATAAAATTTAAAGTGTTTGGATAATAAATATGACTACTGCAATTTCTTGGCGCGCTTGGGATAATGAGGCACGTCAGCAGGCACATGCCGAACAAAAAATTATAATGGTATTCTGTGGTAGTTCCTTGGATCATTGGTCTGCGCGTTGGTTACGCGAAATAGAAGCACACGAAGAACTTTGTGATTCAATGAACCAGGTATGCGTTCCTGTTTATCTCGAGCCGCAGGACGACATTGAATTTGCCATTCGTGCGCAAGAGGTTTTAGCGGTAACCAGTGAATCGCAGGGCTGGCCGGCAATTGTGTGGTTGACGCCAAACGGAAACCCCATTGGCGCGACACCGTATCGTCCGTTGTTTGACGGTGAGAAAATGCGTGGTCTCGCCCCGATGTTTATTGAGGTAGTTGAAGCCTGGTATAGCCAGCGTGAAGCTGTTGATGCGGATGTAAGCGATATGCGTCAAGCTTGGCAGTTTGCTGACAGCCTCATCGCCGCTAATGAATCGATACCGATACAGCGCAGTATAGATGCCTTAGAGGCGCACTGCATGCATATAGCCGATGAATTGGAAGGTGGCTTTGGCTCTGCCCCGCGCGACCCAGCATTTTCGTTGCTGCCCTTTTTATTCATGCGTATG
>CBDUFM010000189.1:0-5986 GCA_965366325.1 uncultured bacterium | reverse complement strand
AATCAAAAGCATTCGCGTCCTGTAAATGGCAGGTGAGATCGGTTTCTAGGTGTTGAATTTTTTGCAGGCGTCGAATGTCTGGTGAGGCTGGTAGCGTTACCTTGCCGTCGCGTTGCTGTAAAATATTGGCGATGTGTTCAACCACTAATTGATGTTCTTTACGTTCCTTGGTGGAATTCATGAGCTCCATGGCCAAGGCTTGATCTTCCATGGCATCATTGCCGCGCTTGCGAGATCCAGCAAGCGCCATGGTAATGCATTGGTTCTGATCTAGTGAAAATAATGTTTCTGGGGTGGCGCCAACAAAACACGCGCCGTCATCTAGGTCATAGGCGTAACAGGTGCTTTGGGCATCAGCGGCTTGGCGTAAGCTATTGAGAATATCTTCAATCGGTTTTGCTGTTGCCATCTGTTCATCGACTGCACGCGCTAAAACAATTTTGCGCATGGCGCCGGATTGGAGTAGGGCAATCGCTTCTTCAACAATATCTTTAAAATCACCTTGTTGCAGGGCTGGCCATGTTTTAGCTTCGAGAACGGGGCGTGGCTCCAATTCGCCAAGCAATTTTTGCAGGATGTCACCCTGATCATCATCGGGGTGAACTTCACAACAACTAAAGCACCACGCTTTATCGCCGCGCTGCCAGAACAATCGTTGTGGCATAATCATGCGGCAAGCCGCTAGCGATGATCCCCAGTGGCTATCAAGTGGAGCGAGATCTTCAAAGCTAGATTCAATAAAAAACGGTAAATCAGGCGCATCAGGATCGCAGCGTTGAAAGCAAATACGATTGCGCCACAGGGCGGCATCTTCCGCAATGCCGAAAAATCGACCGGCACCGCTATGACGGGTTGTTGCACTGATGCCGAGCGCTAATTGCCATTCTTGATCACGCCACAATAAGCGACGGCGGGTATGCTGGTGCCCCACAAATAATTCCAACGGAGATTCAATTGGATCGATCGACCAACAGAGCGCTGCCCAGGTACTGCGGCCTTTGATGCGACTAATGGCTAGTGCATCTTGGCAAACCCGAGCAGCGGTACTGCTAGTGTGGTCGTTAACGAGCAACGGCGGCGGTGCGTGTTTCACGGATCAAACAAACTTTCACTTCACCAGGGTACGCAACTTCATCTTCTACACGGCGGGCGATGTCGCGAGCGACTTTTGCCATGGTGCTATCTTCGAGTTGGGTACCATTAACGATAACGCGTAATTCACGACCCGCTTGAATGGCGTAGGCTTTCATCACACCTTTAAAGCTACAGGCAATGTCTTCGAGTTGTTGCAAACGTTTAATGTAGCGTTCGACATTTTCGCGGCGCGCACCAGGGCGCGCTGCAGAAATTGCGTCGGCAGCTGCCGTGATCGTCGTGTACAAGGTCAGTACGTCATGACCTTCATGGTGAGCAAGCGCAGCATTGGCCACGATTTCATTTTCACCATAACGATTTAATGCTTCAAAACCAAGCTCGGGGTGACTACCTTCTTGCTCATGGTCAATCGCTTTGCCGATGTCATGTAATAAACCACAGCGACGACCAAGACGTGGATCTAGGCCGAGGTCTGCGGCGATGGCGCCACAGAGAAAGGCAACTTCTTGTGTGTGCTTTAAAACATTCTGGCCGTAGCTGGTGCGGAACTGTAATTTACCAAGCAGCTTTAAAATCTGTGGGTGTAAGCCAGAGACGTCGCAGTTGTAGGCGGCATCTTCACCACGCTTGAGTACTTCACGGTCCATTTCTTGTTGGGTTAATTTAAAAACTTCTTCGATACGTGCTGGTTGAATACGACCATCTTCCATTAATTGAGAAAGGGCGCGGCGCGCGACTTCACGACGGACACCGTCGAAGCACGAAATGGTAATCACATTGGGTGTATCATCGATGATGACATCAACACCTGAGATTTCTTGGAAGGAGCGAATGTTGCGTCCTTCTTTACCGATAATGCGACCTTTCATTTCTTCATTGGCAAGTTTGACTTTTGCAGTGGTCGTATCAGCGGTGTGTTCAGCAGCGTAGCGTTGAATGGCACGACCAACGATTTCGTTGGCTGTTTCTTTGGCACGTTCTTCAGCTTCTTTGTGGCGCTGGCTGATAAGCTTGCCTTGTTCTTCGGCGAGCTGGTCCTCGAGGCGTTTGAAGAGTTCTTCTTTGGCTTCAGTAAGACTTAGCTGCGCAACCTGAGCGAGTGCGGCATCGAACTCGCTGCTACGTTTTTCAAGCGCATCTTCTTTCGCCTTGAGCGCAGCGACTAGTTGCTCGTGCTCTTCTTCACGTTTAGCTAGACGACTTTCCTTTTTGTCGAACTTATCAAATTTCTCATCAAGACTCTGTTCACGGCGGCCAAATTTAGCCTCGCGTTTGTTGAGCCGCTCTTCGATTTCACTAACTTTCTTGTTTTGCTTCTCTAGGCGTGCTTTGTCTTCAGCGAACTCTTGTTCGAGACTTTGGCGCTTTTGCTGGAGAGTTTTTTGTGCTTCAGCTTCGAGTTCTTTGCTGATGCGGTTTTGCTCGGCTTGGAGTTTCGTAGCAAGCTCGGCTTCTTTTTGAACCAGTGCCTGTTTACTGCGGAGCGATAAGATGATTCCTACGATGAGGCCAACTACTATGCCGATGACGGCACCTATAATATAATCCATGTTTTGCATCCTCTGTGAGTGCGCAACTGAGGACAGCATACATTGCAGTGTTATCCAAATTCATGTGGATCTTGTCAGTTCTACCGGAACGTCGCTCCTTGTAACATTAGTATTGGTAGTAGTTTAGGGACTGCGATTAAAATGCGTTGTATGCTGTATGTTGCGGATAATTTTTGAACGAATTGTTAAAACGGAAGTATCCAACGCGAGAATCCTACGTCGGCCAAAGCGATAGTCAAATTATCAGCAGCGCCTGTATCGCCTATCTGTTTCACCTACAAGTGTTGGAAATATGTGCACCTTAGCCAAGATGCGGGCTTGCATCTGCTAGGTATCTAGGTGATGATGCCCAGCTCAGAATCGTCCTAAGCCTATAAAAGAGGAATTCAGAATGCGCCTTTTATTTTTATCATGCATCTTGTTGTGTGCGGTTTCTTCCAACCTGTGGTCCGCTGTCGGTGAACACGCTGGAAGTAAGTACTTAGTTCGCGGTATGGTTTGTCTATGGAATCCGAGCCTCGGTGGTGATTTCGACTTTGAGGATCCTAGCGCGAGCTTTGATAGTGACATTAGCGCCTCAGACCTCGACTTGGATAACGCGGCAACGACCTTGAAATATGAGGTTGGGGTCAACCTGCCCTTGGTCTTTGATGTGACTCTTGGCGGTTTTGGTTTTAGTGATGACGCTAAAGAAGCCCTGTCTGCCAATAAGTCCTTTGGTGAGGAGGATTTCACTTCTGGTACAGATGTTGAATCTGAAATCTCCGTAGATGATCTCTATGTGGAGATGGGCTTTCGCCTTTTGAATCTTGATATTGCTGGTGCATGGGTTGGCCTTGCAATTCACGTACAGGATGTGCATACGGAATTATCAGCTGGTTCGCAGTCAGAAGAGATTGATGAAACCTTGTACTTCCCAACGCTGACGGCACGTGCCTTTGTGAACCTGCCGAAAAACATAACTCTCGAAGGTAAGATTCACTTTTTGAGCTTTGCGATTGGTGAATACACGGCTGACTATTTAGAGATTCATGCCTTGGTTGCTTGGCGACCATTCCATAATGTTGGCTTCGTCGCAGGTTGGCAGATCGTTGATATGGAAATTGATTTTGATGAAATTGGTGAAAGTGATGAAGTGGTTGTTGGCTACGACCTGTCTGGCCCATTCATTGGTGTTTTGGCTCAGTTCTAAGCTTAAAACACAGCTCAAGCACATTGACAAAGGGCGCTCACTGAGCGTCCTTTTTTAATCCGCTCTCGTCTTGCAATTCCTCCTCATACTCAGAATCTAGGCATATGGGTAAAGCAGAGCAAGAATTAGCGCAGCTAGAAGCACAGCTTCGTTATCATGACGATCTTTATTACGCACAGGCTGAGTCAGAAATTACTGACAGCCAATATGACGAACTGCGTGAGCAGTATAGTGCGCTAGCCGAGGAGTTAGGGGTTTCGCCTGACGAGCAGTATTCACGGACCTTGGGTGATGATCGTAGTGATGGCTTTAAGCGCGTTAAACATGCGGTTGCGATGCTGTCTTTGGAAAAGGCTTATACGGCTGAAGATTTATTACGCTTTGAACGCGGTTTAGTGCGCATGCTCGAGCGCGACGAGCAGTTTGCCTATGTTGTAGAACCTAAGATTGATGGCATGTCGGTGTCGTTGACTTATGAAAAAGGGAAATTGAAACTAGCTGTCACCCGTGGTAATGGCGTCGAGGGCGATGACATTACTGCTCAAGTGAAGGCGAGCGCCTCAGTGCCGCTGGCTCTCAAAACAGTACAACAGGGATTAGTTGAAGTGCGTGGTGAATTGTATTTACCACACGCAGCATTTGAGAACTTAAACACAGCTTTGGCGCAGCGCGAAGAGAAGCTCCTCGTGAATCCGCGGAATGCCTGTGCAGGACTGATGAAGCGTAAAGATGCGAGCTCAGTAAGTGGCTTAGGAGTGCAGGCATTTCTTTATCATATTGCGCGCGCTGACGATGTCGTCTTGCCTGATTCACAGTGGGCACGTTTGCAGTGGCTCGGTGAACAGGGCTTTGATGTCAATGAACATACGGTTTGTGTCACGGGAGCGGCGCTTGCACACCAAGCATGTGAAGATTTTATTCCAAAACGCGATGCGCTGAGTTATGATATTGATGGCATGGTGATTAAGCTGGATGATATCTCGGTGTACAAAGATTTAGGTGAGACCTCGCATCATCCGCGCTGGGGAATTGCTTGGAAATTTCCAGCTGAGCGTAAGCCAACTTTATTAAAAGATATTACCGTACAGGTCGGTAAATCCGGCAAGTTGACACCGGTCGCTGAATTGGAGCCGGTGTTTCTGGCGGGCACCACCGTCAGTCGCGCCTCACTGCATAATTTTGTGGAATTGGCGCGTAAAGACGTGCGTATTGGCGACACTGTTTTGGTTGAAAAAGCCGGAGAAATTATTCCGCAGGTGGTCGATGTTGTTTTAGAAAAACGGCCAAAGGGCTTAAGGAAGGTACAGCAACCGAGCGCCTGTCCTGATTGTAAAACAGCGACCATTGCAGGTGATATATTTATTTATTGTCCCAATCCCGCCTGCCCAACGCAGGTACGTGAGCGCTTGCGCCATTTTGCTAGTAAGGCAGCCATGGATATTGATGGCATGGGTCCAGCGGTGATTGATCAGGTCGTTGAAAAGCTAGACGTGAAAACCCCGGCTGATTTATTTGGACTGACTGTCGAGCGTCTCTCAGAATTAGAACGTATGGGTAAAAAGAGTGCAGAAAATATTGTGAAGGCACTCGATCAGGTGAAGCAGCGCGGCTTAGCGCGTGTCTTGGCCGGTTTGTCCATTAGCCAATTAGGTGAACGTTTGGCCGATGATCTTTGCGAGCATTTTAGCAGCGCTGATGAGCTTGTCGCATTGGCGAATGCATTTGCTGCAGGTGACGAAAGCATCATCGAACGTTTTACCGTCATTGATGGTGTTGCCGAAACGACTGCGCAAACAGTATTGAACGCTTTCGCAAGCCCATCGATTCAAGCAGTGCTCAAGGATCTCGCCGCTCACGGCGTTGTCCTCGAGCAAGAAAAAACCGGATCACAAAGCATCGCGGGCGTAGCCGGCAAGACCTTCGTCTTAACCGGGACCATGCCTAACTGGGGTCGCAGCGAAGCCGCCGCCTTTATCAAAGCCGCCGGCGGTAAAACCGGGTCATCCGTCTCGAAGAAAACCGACTACGTCGTCGCCGGAGAAAAAGCCGGTTCGAAGCTCACAAAGGCTGAAAGTCTTGGAATTACTGTTCTAGACGAAGCGGGGCTTAAAGAATTGTTGGGTATGTAGGTCGGGGATTACAACGGCAC
>CBDUFM010000188.1:0-5994 GCA_965366325.1 uncultured bacterium | reverse complement strand
AACATCGTTATTAGTGATGATATTAATAGTAGTCGTCGCCTGACGATGACCCTCAATGGCGTGCCATGGAAAGAGGCGCTCAATGTTATTGTTCGTTCAACGGGTTACACCTTCATTGAACATAATTACAATATTATTCGCGTGGTATCTAAGGAGAACGTACAGAAGGACCTGCAGACACGTATCTATGCGCTAAACTACACGGACGGTTCAGAGGTCGTTACCAGTATTCAAGTGGCCTTAAGTGAGGATGGCAAGGTTGTACACGATGTGCGAACGAACACTTTGATCATAACCGATACTCCTGACCACTTGGATTCGACTATAGCGCTTCTGACCTCTTTGGATCAGCGCACCCGCGAAGTGCAAATTGATATGAAATTCGTTGAGTATAATACGTCGGATGCTGAGCGTATCGGATTCACCAACTTGGGCTTAGATGTTGATATCAGCAATGTTGGCAATTTTGCGACGACCTTCTTTCCTTTCTCAACTACTGGTCTCTCAGCAGATTTAACCCGCACTAACGCTGGGCCGACTGGATCACAGCACAATAGTACGCAAATTACCTTTGAAGCTTTGCAGACATTGGGTAGCACCGAGGTCTTACAGGCACCATCGATCTTAACCCTCAATAACTCTGAAGCACATATCAAAGTCGGTAATGAGATCCGCTTTGCTGCGCAAGAAACGACTGCTGTTGACGGTGTTACCACGACCACGTTATCGGAAGCAAGTACCAGCCCAGTAGAGGATGGTATTGAAATTACCGTTACCCCACACATCACGACTGACGGCTTTGTTTCCTTGGAGCTAGTAGCTAAAGATGATGTGGTGTCTTTTGAGGAATTTACAGTAGCAACAGAAACGATATCACTGCCACAAACCAGCACCAAGGAAATTGAGACTAATATTATGGTTGGTGATGGCAGCACAGCGATCATAGGTGGTATTTTGTCAAACCAGACCTCCGAGGATCATCGCAAGGTTCCTGTCTTGGGGAATTTGCCTGGCATCGGCTTCCTATTCCGCGCTCGTAATGACTCAGTTACACAGCGTAATACGACTATCTTTATCACCCCGAGCATTGTGAAAATGGATGAAATGGATGATTTAGAAGGGGCTAAATTGCGCCTGAAGGAACAGCTATCTGGTTTGGATTTCACGCCGAAAGATGCTTCTGAAGAGGCCGTTGAAGATTTAAGCGGCAATTAATTATAATTACACTTTGAAAATCAATGCAGCCTCCCAATTTTGGGGGGCTGTGCTGTTGTTTGGAAATGGATAAATGGCTACAAATATTTTAATGAATGTCGTAGATGAGCGGGAATTACGCGTCGCGGTTATTCGCAATCAAAAACTAGAGACGGTCTACCATGAGCGTATGGGTGACGGCCAACAATTGGGCAATATTTACAAGGCGCGCGTGGCGAATGTGGAGCCAAGTCTGGATGCCGCTTTTTTGGAACTCGGGACAGGTAAAAATGGTTTTTTACATGTCGATGAAATTCGTCATGGTAAAGGCGATGGCGCACGTGTTGAAGATGTGATCAAGGTCGGGGATGAGTTCCTCGTTCAAATTACCAAGGAGTCGATTAAGGATAAGGGTCCTTGCCTGACGAGCTATTTAAGTCTTCCTGGTCGCTACTTGGTCTTGATGGCCTCTGAGGATAAACGGGCTATCTCACGTCGTATTTCAGATCCGATTGAGCGTAAGCGCTTGCGCAACATTCTTGATAGCTTTGAGGCTCCTGAGGGCTTTGGTTACATTGTTCGCACTGCTTGTGAGGGTCGTCTGGAAGAAGAAATTCGTTTAGATTATGAATATCTCCGCAGGCTATGGGCTGAGATCGAGCAGCGTCAGGGTCGTCTGAAGGCGCCGTGTTCGGTCTATCAGGAAGCTAATGTTGTTGTGCGCACCTTGCGCGATGTGGCCAGTAGTGATGTCGAGGCAGTCGTTGTTGACGATGAGAATTTGTATGACGAGACACGGGCGTTTGCACAAGTTCTAATGCCGGAGATTGCCAATAGTATTCAACTACATCGTGATGAATTGCCTTTATTCGCAGCACATGGTGTTGAGGATCGATTGGCAACTATGTTGGATCGTAAGGTGGAGCTGCCAAGTGGCGGTAACATCGTTATTGAACAAACAGAGGCGTTAGTGTCTGTTGACGTGAACAGTGCGCGAAACCGTGAAGCTGGCAATGTTGAAGACACTGCGCTGCTTACCAATTTAGAAGCTGTCCGTTGTTTGACTGAGCAGTTGATCCTGCGTGACCTGGGCGGTTTGGTCATTATTGACTTTATTGACATGGAAAACCGTGAGCACCAACGATTGGTGCAGCTCTCCTTGCGTAAAGAGTTGCTCGGAGATAAGGCGAAAACACAAGTGGCTTTGATGTCGCGTTTTGGTTTGGTTGAAATGACCAGACAGCGCACGCGTCCTAGCCACAAAATGGTCAGCTTGCATGAGTGTCCACACTGTGTTGGTACCGGTGTGGTAAAAACAGCTGAGACCGTTGAGATTGAATGTCTACGCGCGATACGCCGAGCTGTGATTGAGAAGGCTCTTGAGCGCATTGAGGTTATCTTGCCACCTGACTTGGCCATTTCTGTGCTCAATAATCGCCGTGCTGAGGTGACCAACTTGGAAGAGCGCTATCAGACACGGATTAGCTTCGTTGGCGATAGCCTTATTAAAGATCGAAGTTTTCGTTTAGTGCCGACCCAGCGCCGTGGTAAACGCCGTACTCAAGATGTGCAGGCGGTGCGGCCAAGTATGATCGCTCCGATGCTAGATGAGCAGGTGCGCATTGCCCGTGAGGCACGTGCAATGATGGATAAGACTCCTGACCAAGTTGAGAAGGAGATCTATGCTATCACTGAAGGTATTCCGCTGCCTACACAAAGTGCCGATCGAGCAGCGCCCCCAGTGGCTGCAGCACCGACCGTGGCTGAAGTGCCTAGTTTGTGGCAAGACGCCTTGGTTTTAAGGGGTTTATTGTTCACCGAACCGAGCCCAACGCAGGCACAGAACAATACATCTCTTGCTTCAACTGCAAAAGGCGCTAGAACCCCGAGCCCTCGCGGTAGGAGTCGGCATAGACGCCGGAGCCCCAAACGAGGTTAGTATGCCGCTTGGCTTGGGCCCAGTAGCAACTTAGTAATGCAAACTATATGACAGAAAGTGTTTAGGAGTAATACCATGACTGCAGTTCTTGAAGATCGCGGTTCACAAATTCGAGTAGAAGCTGGAGATGCTATACTTGTTGACCGTATGAAGGCTGAAGTTGGCGCTACGATTGAACTTCCCTTGTTGTACCTCAGCGATGGTGGTAAAGTCAGCATTGGCACTCCTTACGTCGACGGTGCTAAAGCTACCTGCAAGGTGCTTGCGCATGAGCGTGGTGCGAAGGGTATCGCAGGTGTGTTCAAACGTCGTAAAGACAGTCGCAAGCGTCGTGGCTTTCGCCATGATTACACACGCTTGCAAGTAGTGTCCGTTAACGCGTAAGCTGGGTCATTCGCTTCATTATGCACAGCAGGATTCTGCTGGTACGCCGCTAGGGTTTTTAAAACTGTAGCGGCGTTTTCGTTTGCTGGTGCTTGCCTGTAGTTGGTCAAAAGGGCACTGCGCTAGATGTTGTTTTGCGAATCGGGAGGTTCTAAATATGTCTATTAAATACATTGTGAGGCTATGGGTTTTATGTAGCGCTGTGTCTGGTTTAATGGCCGCACAAGTTCAGCCACGAACACTTATCTCACCGATCAATAACAAGCCATTCGATGTCAATATTGTCCCCTTTGATATGCAGACATTTCGTGATGAGTCGGCGAACAGTCCTGCGAATATGGGGATAGACTCGGATGGCTGTCGTCATCATGCGGGATTTAGTGAATATGAGCATTATATAGTCAGCTGCCCATTTTCCTTTTTTTCGGCAGTATCAGTTGAGTGGAATGAACGGAGTGGTCGCTTTACGCAGCCACTCAGTAAAGACTTTGTCAGTTGGGTGCGTAGTAGTAAGGGGCTGAATACCGAATGGGTCACTGCAAGAAATCAAAAATTTAAAACTGAGCAGAAATTAGCACGCTTACGCGGTGAAGATGCTGGTCCGGTGAATGAATTTGTCATGAAGCAAAATCAAATTGGCATTGATCGCCAATATGAATATGCCTTACGCTGTTATGCAAAACGTGGAGCGCGTTCGGCTTTTATGGCCAAGGTCGCACTGACAGCTGCGTGGGCTGTTCGGGTACACCTAAACCGTCAACTGAGTGATCCTGATTTAGAGGGCGGTGTTAGAGAGGTGAATGCGCGTGCAGAGCGTCATATTAAAGAGAATGAAGCATTCGATCTGAAAAAATGGCATGGTATTTACACCAATATTTTCAAGGGTTCAGGTTTAAGTAATGAGGGGTATTTTATCGCAGGGACAACCTTGCTTGGACTTGAAACGCGGATGGGCGGTTTCGAGGAGTGCGATGAGATTCTCGAAGCAATGGGGAAGCGTTTCCAAAAGGTCGAGCATGGTGAAAAATTGCGTGGCATTACCCGTGAACGCCGCAGTATGTTGGGTGCCTACCGTAAATTTTTAGATGCCGCTGTGGTGAGCTTTGCTATGGCGATAGCGAATGAAGAAATTCGACGCTCTCAATTGCCGACCACTATGATTGCGGTTGCTGAAGGTTTGCGCCGTACAAATCACATTGATCAAGCGATCGATTGGTATTTAGCTATTGATAATATGGATGAAACGGAGCCGGCACTGCGCAAGAGCATTGAAGAAATGGGTAAGGCCCCCGCACCACATGCGCCAACGCTGGTGCATATTGGTTGGCAAGCACATCAACGGGCTTTGGAGTTAATTAAAAAAATGCCAGGTCGTGAGATGGTTATTTCTGGTCCAGATTCCCACTTGTTAAATGCAATTGTAGAATTGAAGCTGGGAACTTCTGAGCACGTTAACCAGCATTGGGAGCCAACGACAGGGGCGCACGTCAAAGAATTAGAACTTATGATGAGTGAATTGGGTAAGGCCCTAGTGAATTATGAATACAAATTGGAGTATTGGCCAGACCAGCTCGGTAATTTATGGGATGATGGGGCTATACCAGATTGGAATAGATTTAATCGCTTTCGTTGTCCTGTAACTGGGTCGCCGTTTCGTTATGAAAAACCTAAAATCTCTCGTAAGGCTATGCCCAAAAACACCGTGCTGATTGCGTGCACACGACCAGTGGCGACGGCAAATGGTCCGCGTTATTTAAATTATTTAGTCAATAACAGCTTAGTCTGGTCCGAGCAACCCTTACAGACCAATACGCGAGCCCCATAAATGCAGCTAGCTGAAATTCTTGGGCAAATGCAGCTCGTAAGCTTATTCAAACGCCTCTTGGCACGTAGACGTTTGCCACAGGGTATATTATTAGAGGGGAAGCCTGGAACTGGGCGACGTAGTTTGGCTATGGCGCTAGCGCAGGCGCATTTATGTGAACGCGTCAATGACGGCGATTCTTGTGGTCAATGCGAGTCTTGTAAATTAATAAAGGCGGGCGCACATCCAGATTGTGTGGGTTTGCCGCATGACACTGAATTGTCGGATATACCAGTTGCTCGTGTGCGGGATGATATTGTTTCGCGCGCACAAGACTCAGCGTTATTAGGTCGCGGACGTATTTTTTTTCTGCCCAGCATTGAACGCCTGCGCCCCGATGCTTGTAATGCCTTATTAAAGGTGCTCGAGGAGCCAGCAGAGGGTTGCGTATTTATTATGACCTGTGCCCAGCGTCAGGCTGTCTTAGCAACGATTCGATCACGGAGTCAATGTTACCGTTTGAATGATTTATCGGTGTCCGTCATTGCTGAAATTCTTAAAACACAGGGCTGTGACCATGCACAGGCTGAACATCTAGCCTTGCATGGTGCAGGGTCGCACCGAGGGCTTGTAACAGCTGAATCAAATAATGAGCCTGCACCATTAGCTGAGT